>NZ_KV786427.1:100623-100935 GCF_001806915.1 Granulicatella sp. HMSC30F09
TAAAGTAAGTACGAAGATTATTTTATGTAGTAGTATAAAAACTTAGATTACCTTCGGTTATCTTTATAATAACGACAATAGCTGTACCGGGAGTAAGACCAAAGACAAAAAAGGATTCACAGTGTGAATCCTTTTTGCTTTGTAGTCTTACCCCCGCAAGGCTAATTAGGATTAAGCGAATCACGAGTGATGAAGCTTAATGCAATCAGCTACTGCGTCTAACTCTATATTGTTTTTTAAGTAAGGAATAAATTCCTAACTCCTGCTAATTCGCATCGATTACACTCGCTATTGTTGTTATTATAGAAACCG
>NZ_KV786427.1:100955-195668 GCF_001806915.1 Granulicatella sp. HMSC30F09
AAGATAGCTAATCTTCGTACTTTTTTATTGTGATAGTTTATAAAGTGCTAATACTCCTTCTACGTTCGCTGAGAAGGAAGGGAAGAGGATGACATTACCAAATATGATAATTTTGTATCATTTTTTATACGTATCATAAATGATACAAAAGAAGATGTAACAAAAATGTGACGTCACATTTTTGTTACATCGTAAATTTTAGACAAGAAAATAGCACCAAGGACATTCAAGGAATGCCTTTGGTGCTACGTTTATTTTGTTGAGGTTATTTTTTTACATATCCATTTTTTTCTAATTTTTTAACGGCTTCACTATAATATAGTGGATCATTTTTAGCTGGATATTTCTTTGGATTACGTTTGTTTAGTTCTACAAAGTCCATTGTATTGTAGTCAAACGTGTTTTTACGGGTATATACCCCGTCCTTAAATTCAAGCGTTCCTTCGATTCCCTTAACACCTTTTGTTTCGTCAAAAGCTTTTTGGATGGTTATTTTAAATTGTTCTGGATCTTGACCCATTTCTTTTGGATTATAAACATAAGTACCTTCTTGTTTATAAACAACGTCATCTTTGTAGTAGTACTTCAATGTAACAGTAACACCAGGCTCTTTGTATTCGTAAGTTGCTTCGCCTGTTTGATTGCTTTTAGCAGATTGAGTGGTCGTCGCTTTTGTAGTTGCAGCTTGAGTAGTAGGCGCTTGTGTAGTTGCTTGAGCAACGGTTGTTTGCGCTGAAGTTTCATCAACTTTCTTTTCTCCACTTTGACATGCTGCTAGAGCAAAAGCAGTCGATAATAATGCAATAACTTTATAAGTCTTTTTCATGATTTTCTCCTTAAACATCGATTATATTATTTTTGTTGGAAACCAGCTTCTAAAAGCACTTTTTTCATGGCTTCGAAGCTTGTAGAATATTCATTCAGTTTAAATTTAGGATCAATTTCTTTTAGCTTAGCAACATCAATTTTTGTATAATCCATATCAAAAGTTTGGATTAGTTTTTCACCTTCAGTTTCAAGCTTAACGAGAAATCCTTCCATATCTTTGAATTGTTCCTTCGTAATTTTATAAGTTGCTTCAACCGTTTCTTTTTGTGCCTTAGCAATGATTTCTTTTGTTTCCTCTGTTATGCCAGGTAATGATGTAAAGTCAAAGATATTCTTAGTGATCTGTCTAGTCACTTGATCACCTTTATGATAAACGATCATAGTTGTAATGCTTCCTGGAAGAGAAATTTCGAATACAGCTTGTTCTTCCTGAGCATTTGAATCATCTGCTTTTGCAACGGTTGTTTGAGCGGTAGTCGTAGGAGAAGCCGTTGTTGTCTGCGTCGTTGTTTGCGCGACAGTGGTTTGAGCTTGCGTCGTTTGGACTACCGTTGTGGGATCCTTTTCTTCGGAATCTTTATTTTGTCCACAAGCAACCAGAAAGAAACCACATGTGGCAAGTAGAGCCAATTGTTTGGTACGTGTATTCATATTAATTTCCTTTCATAACGATTCCTTCGAGTATCAAGTAAGACTATTGAACTTCTTTGAATCCTTCTTTAACTAGGAAGTTTTTAGTAACTTCATAGCTTACTGTATTATCATCTTTTGGTTTAAAGCTTGGAACGAGTTCTTTTAATTTAGCAAAGTCTGTTTTTGAATAGTCGATTGTAAAGTTTTGGATGACTTTACCATCTTTGAGCTCAACTGATGAAGAGATTCCTTCTACACCTTTATAAGCTGCAAAAGCTGTCTCGAGTTGTGTTTTGATTTGTTCTTCAGTAGCTTTAGTTTCCATTTCTTTTACGTTGTAAACATTCTCAGTCGTTTGTTTTACAAGAACGTCACCTTTAGAGTACATGATTACACGAGAAGTTACGCCCTTATCAGACTGTTCTAACACTGTTTTCTTTTCACCTTCAGTTGCTGCAGTAGTTGTAGCTACCGTAGTTGCTGTTGGAGCGGTTGTTGTAGCAGTAGTAGTTGTTTCTTTTGTGGCAGATGATGTAGTAGTGGTTGTACTATTATCTTTTTGACCACAACCAGCTAATACTAAACCTGTAGTAAATAAAATGGCTAATACTTTCGATTTTTTGTTCATGATCTTTTCCTCACTTTTCTTGTTTTAATTATAGGAAAACCGGACGAAGAGTATATTCTTCCCCCGGTTTTATGAATATCCTTTTATTTCTTTTCTTTGTATCCAGCTTGTAATAAAGATTCTTTAGAAGCTTTAAAGCTGATTTTATCGCCGTCTCCAGTGAATTCTTGAGGGAATGCTTTTCTTAACTCAGAAACTTTAGCTTTAGTGTAATCCACTGTTAAAGTTTGAATAAGAGTACCATCTTTAGATTCAATACTAGCAGTAACGCCATCAACAGCTGTATATTTATTATTTACTTCTTCGATTTGTTTTTTAGCGTCTTCTTCAGTTACGCCTAATTTCTTTAAATCATAAGTATTTGTAGCAGTTTGTTTTGTTACTAAATCGTTATTATAGTAATAAGTTAAAACTGAAGTTACTCCGTTTTGATTTAATTCAAATGAAGATGATTCTTCTTTACCGCATCCTAGTAATACGAATAGTGCTGCGAAAAATACAGCGATTAATTTCAAGGTTTTTTTCATGAAATTCATCCTTTCAATTTGTAATATACTTGTATTATAAAACTAAAGATTCTATTATGCAAGAAATTTTGTAAAATTCTTGGGATTATCTAAAGAGAAGCATGTTCATTAGTTAGATTTTATAGGGATATGCTATACTAAATCTATCGTGAAATGGAGGAAAGAAAATGAATCAAACAATCGATTTCTTAAAAGAATTAGTAGCCATTCCATCTCCAACAGGGTACACAAAAGATGTTCAAGATTATTTAATTGAAGTGTTAACGGATATGGGATACCAACCAAAACGTACAGCGAAAGGGCTTGTCATTGTAACCGTCGAAGGAGCAAACGATAAAGAGCAGCGCGCAATTACGGCTCATATCGATACGCTTGGAGCGATTGTAAGAGCAGTGAAACCAGACGGACGTTTGAAGTTGGATCGTATTGGTGGTTTTGCTTGGAATATGATTGAAGGAGAAAATTGTACCGTTCATATTGCCTCAAACGGAAATACGGTTTCAGGAACGATTTTATTGCATCAAACGAGTGTTCATGTATATAAAGAAGCCGGAACGGTCGAACGGAGTCAAGATAATATGGAAGTTCGATTAGATGAGAAAGTCACTAATGAAAAAGAGACGCGAGCTTTAGGAATCGAAGTGGGAGATTTTGTTTCTTTTGATCCACGATTTGTTGTCACACCAACCGGATTTGTTAAAAGTCGATTCTTAGATGATAAGGTTAGTGCAGCAATTTTACTTACCTTATTGAAGAAATATAAAAAAGAGGGAATTACCTTACCGGTAACGACTCACTTTATGTTTAGCTGTATTGAAGAAACGGGGACTGGAGCTAACAGTAGTATTCCTTCTGAAGTGGTTGAGTTTCTTGCAGTGGATATGGGAGCGATGGGGGACGACCAACAAACCGATGAATATACGGTTTCGATTTGTGTCAAAGATGGGTCTGGACCTTATAACTATGATTTCCGTCAACAGTTAGTCAGTCTTTGCAAGGAACAAGAGATTCCGTTTAAACTAGATATTTATCCTTATTATGGAAGTGATGCTTCTGCAGCGATGCGAGCTGGGGCAGAAGTAAAACATGCACTGCTAGGAGCAGGAATTGAATCGAGTCACTCTTATGAAAGAACGCATATCGATTCTATTGAAGCCACAGAGTCCTTAGTGGATGCTTACTTATTAAGTGATTTAATCGAAGAATAACCGTAACCCTTCCCATAGATTTGTGGGAAGGTTTTTTTGCTTAAAAATTTGGAATATCTTTATTGACAGCACTCCCCCTCAAATAGTATACTCTAAAACGTAAAACTTACGATTTAAGAAAGTGGGAGATGAATGAATAAAAAAGAGAAGGTATTTCTAGGTGGAGCAGTTGCCTTAGGGCTTGTCTTCGCTTCAGGAATGATTTTAGCCAATCAACAAAGTCAAGTGAATCAAGTAGCAGAAAGTACGGTTGAACAAACGACGATTTCTCCTGAGCAGATGGCGAAGTATGAACAAGCTGCAAAGGAAATTAAAGAGAATAAACCTAAAACAATTGTGGGAGAAGTTTTTGAAAATGGGTATCTAAAGAAACATGGAGACCATTACCATTTTGTGTTTGGGACTCCACCTTCTGATGCGATTTATGAGCAAAAGAAACAAATTAGCCAAAACAACCATTCAGATGATGATTATGTCTTTAATCCAAAAGATATTGTGAGTGAAAATGAATTAGGGTTTGTGGTGAGACACGGTGATCACTATCACTTTATTTATCGTTCACAACTGGCAAATGCTCAAACCGTTACTAGAGAAGATGAAACGGGGAAAAAGAGGACTTGTAAATTACTCCGAATTCCTCATGGGGATCATTTCCATGATGTACTAGACTGTGGGGATGGAAGTACCAATTATACTTTTGACGATGAACCTACGTCTCATCGTGGAGGAGGAACGAGTGGGACAGTTGCTGCTGCCTCTACTCCTTCAAGACAACATCAAAATAGTACGGCTACAACACCTACCGTTCAAACGTCTACAACAGATATGACGACACCAGGAGATAAAGAATTAACTTTGCAATCTCCTGAAATTCAAAAATATTTGGATTATATTACGTATGCATATGGTGTAGAAAGAGATAGTATCAAATTCGAATCAGTTACCAATGATCAAGGTGAATATATTGGAAAAGTATTTGCCTTTCAAAATATGGAGCAAGGGCAAGATAAAAATCATATCCATCCTTGGGTCATTCCATTGAAACGATTTGAAGTACCAAATTCTGATCCATCGATCCCTGCTGAAGTGAGACTTTCACAGGAAATTGATTTGATTGCAAGACGTATGGGGATTTCTCGTACAGCGATCCGCATTGTCAATGGACGTTTTGATATTCCACACGGTGACCATAGTCATTCAATGAATATCGTGAATAAAGATGGGATTGAAGCTTACGAAAAAAATAAATTGCCTGGAATCGTTCCACCATTTGTGGCAGGGGATTTAAATGAAGAAGAAGTGTTTCAAAAAATTGACGAGGTGAAAACTCGCACCCAAGAGAAATACAAAGATGATCCAGTTGCTTTAAATCGAATTTTAGTGGCTTTAAGTGAATATAAAGAGCAAGTGCAACAAAAAGGGAATTCAACGGAAGGCTTTGTTAAAGGACTAGAAAACTTTGAAAAGAAAGTCGTGAATAAAGAACAAGATGTTGAAAATTCGGTAACACCGCAAGAGCAAAAGATGAATGCAACTCATGAAGAAACAATTCGTAAGATTAGTGAGTTATCATTGAAAGACTACGGAGTTACTGCGGATGAGCTAAGAGATTTAGCTACAAAAGCAAGAGAAAGTGGAAAAGAAGCGCAAGTGAATGCAATTGCTTCATTAATTCAAGCATTACGGGATGCTAACGATCGCATTAGTATTGAAGGGATGCGCTATTTATACTTCCTTACACAACACGTACTAGACCAAGAATTACCATCTGCTTTAAGAGAAGAAGTGGCTAGCCTCATCAAACGATATATGGGATCTCGCTTGAACTTTGGAACGACAGCCGTTGAAGCGCTCATTATTGAATCTTATCGTACTAAATTAGCGATTAAAGAAGCGCACGCGAACTTTAATGGCAAAGTTGAAGGTACCATTGGTAAGAATCTAAAAGAGATTATGACACCGGCTTCTGCTGATGAGTTAAGTATTTTAGAGGAAGCAAAAGACTTCTCTGAAGGCACTTTAGATGAAGCAGATAAAGATAATAGTATTCCAAAGAGCTCTATTTTAGACAAAAAAGTAGAGGAAAAATCTACTGAAGCTACAACAGTGTCATCAAGCACTTCAGAGACAACATCTACTTCTACGCAGGAGAGTACCGAGGAAAAGAGCACTAGTGCTTCTGAAACACAAGCTACAACCTCTCAAGAAGTTACAACAGAAGCTCCTAGTGAGACGACGAGTGAACCAACGCAAAAATAGTGGGAAAAGAATAAGGAAATTGGGAATCAATCTCTTAATTTAAAAGGAAGAAAATATGAATGAAAAGCATGTCAAATGGTCTATTTTGGAACGTTGACATGCTTTCCTTTTAGTCAAAAAAAGAAATTATGTTATACTAATACAGCATTCTATACGAAGGAGGGGTTTAAATGAGCGTAATGCACTTTGGAGATAATACTTGGATTAACATCAATTCAGATTTGATTAGTGAATACTCATCCATTTATGATACGTATGAAATTGATGATGAAATGATTGAATATGCACTGGATAAAAATGAGCGAGCACATATGGAATACAACCGTCGAACGAAAACGCTGGTTGTTATTTATAATGTATTAAACTTGTCTAAAGAAGAGAACCACTATGAAACGATTCCGTTAACATTCATTGTTCGTCAAAATCAAATTGTTACGATTTCAAATAGTCAAAATGAATACATTATCGATGCGATTGTAGAAGAGTTGGAAGAGAATCTTCATTGGAATGTGTTTAATCTTTTACTGCATAGCCTTTTTGTCATTTCGGAGCATTACTTCCCAGTAATTGAAAAATTAAATAAAGAACAGCAAAATATTAGCAAACTCCTTCGAAAGAAAACGACTAAGAATAATTTATTTGCACTTTCTGATTTGGAAATTGGTGGAATGTATTTAGTATCTGCCACTAAGCAAAATGCTGTTGTATTAGAGCAATTGAAAACGCAACAAGCCTTTAAAGAATTCGATGATTTTGAAAGAGAGCAATTGGAAGACAATATTATCGAGGCAAAACAATTAGTTGAGATGACAGATTTACATCTTCAAATTTTAAGACAAATTTCCGGAACGTATAATAATGTTTTGAATAATAATTTGAATGATACGATGAAATTTTTAACAGTTATTTCTATATTGATGACGATTCCAGATATTGTCACGGGATTTTTTGGAATGAACGTTCAAATTCCTTTGACGGAACTACGATATGGATGGGCCATTATTCTCTTCATCATTGCACTCGGTTGGATGGGCGCACTTAAAGTGATTCAAAAACTATTGAAAGATTAAAAAAGAGCAACTTCCCTGGTTTGAGGAAGTTGCTCTTTCATTATTTCATTCGTTTTGCTTTTTCGGTATTGGCGAAGTGGAGTTTTGCGACTTTACGTAAAGTATCCATTCCGTTGTGCTTTAGAATTTTTGCAGCAATTTGGTCCACATTGCTTCCAGCACCACTTGGTAGTTTATACCCGAATTCTGTACTTAATGAGTCTAAACCATCCAGGAAAGCGCATCTAGCAATCATTGACGCCGCCGCTACAGCGATATGATGGCTTTCGCCTTTTGTAATAAAGTACGTTTTATTTTTATCGACTAAAGGCTGTCCTTTTAAATAACGATAATATAATTCTGGTTTACAAAATTGATCAATTAAATACCCTTCAGGTGATTCTGGCATTATTTTTTCACTTAAGAGACGTAAGGCTTGGTTATGAAGAAGAGTCTTCATTTCATTTAAGTTTTTGACTTGTTGAACCTCATTGTATTTTTCAGGCCAAAGCGTCAATAATTTATACGGAATGACTTCTTTAATTTTAGGAACGAGAGCTCGGATTTGTTCATCCGTTAAATCTTTAGAGTCTTTCACTCCCATTTTTTTAAGAAGAGGGATATTTTCTTTTGAAACGTAAGCACTAGCAACCGTTAAAGGACCAAAGTAAGCTCCGTTTCCAACTTCATCGCTTCCCATTACGCTCCAAGAAGAAAAATCCTTTGGAAGAGAAGGCGTGTCTTTTGATTTCTCTTTAGATGTCTTTATTGACGATTCTAGCTGATTCTTTTGAATAAACGTTTCAATGCCTTTCCCTTGGAATAGCACTTTACCAGATTGATAGGCAGTAATCGTTAACCCGTCAATCTTCAACCTTAAAACGGCGTGTGGAGGAGGGGACTCTACATATGAAGGATATTTTGCTTCTAATGCGGAAACCTGTTCGGGTGATAGTGTTAATGTTAATGAATTCATAGTAATCCTCCTTGTTCTTTTTAAGAATACCATGAGAACATTTATTCGTCTACTCCTTCAAAAAGAGGATTATTCGTGTTTTTTTGCTCAGAAAATGGTAAAATAAGGTGATATTATGAGGAATGGAGATGATCTATTGTGAAACAACCGAAATCAAGAGTTAAAGCAGTCATTGCCGGCAAATCCTATACGATTATTGGGAAAAAGTCTCAACAAGAAATGCAAAGTATTGTGAGAGTCTTACAAGAGCAATTAGATCAAATCACCCGAGTATCAGACAAATTATCGAATGAAGAAGTAGCACTCCTTGCAGCGATTAACGCTATTTCAAATCAATTCGAAAAACAAGAAGAAGTCGTCGCATTGAAGAAGCGAGTAGAGCAGTTAGAAAAAGAAGTGCAAAATGCGCATCATAAGCGACCTTCCATTGACTCAAAAAGAAAACAAGAATTAGAAAAACAATTTGAATTACAACAAGATTTGTTGAGAAGGTAGGGTTTATGATTACATTAATCATTTTATTTTATTTAATCGTTGGAATCTATACGGGTGCCCGTAGAGGATTAACATTACAATTAGTTTATATTGCGGGTTACTTTATTACCTTTTTAGTGGCATTATTTACGCATGAAAAACTAGCTAAATTTTTATCGGTATTTATTCCGTATCCGTCCTATGTTCCCGGAAATCAATTAGCGATTTTCTCTGAAGAACAAGCAATGAATTTAGACCACTCATTTTATAGATTGATTTCATTTTTAGTGATTATGATTTTAGGTTGGTTAGTGGTTCGTTTCTTAGGATATATTGCGAGTGAATTAACATTTTTACCATTATTAAAACAATTTAATACAATCAGTGGTGCTGCATTAGGATTCCTTATGAACTATCTATTTATTTATTTTGTTCTTTACGCGATTGCGATGATCCCACTGGCTCCAGCACAAAAAATGATTGAAGGCGGACTGCCAAACTTTATTATTACCAAAACTCCAATTGTGACACAAATTGTTTCAAGTTGGTTATTACCTAAATAAAAACGAGAGCGTGGAACAGATTTGTTCCACGTTTTTTAAGAAAGAAGGACTGTTATGAATTCGAAAATCGAAAAGGTTTTAGAATTTGATAAAATTAGAGCCCAATTAGCTGAATATGCAACCTCTGAAAAAGGAAAACAAATGATTAAAGAACTTCCAATAGAGGTGGAAGAAAAGGCGATTCAACATAAAATTGAAGAAACAGCAGATGGAGTTGAGCTTCTTCGCTTAAAACAAGGGATTCCGATTCCACGGTTGAAAGATATTAGTTTCGCCTTGAAACGATTGGAATTAGAAGCGGGATTAAATGGGCGCGAATTAAGTGATATTTTACGAGTGCTGACGACAACGCATGAAGTAGAACGTTTCTTTGAAAAAGTTGAAGAAGAAGAGATTGCATTAAAACGTATCCCCCGACTAGTTGAAAAATTAGAAAGTATTCCTGATGTGACTAAGGAGCTAGAAGCATCGATTCGAGAAGATGGATATGTATTAGATAGTGCGTCTCCTACTTTGCATGGAATTCGAGTAGGCATTCAGAAAACGGAACAAGAAATTCGTCGCCAAATGGATCAATACCTTACAGGAAAGAATGCCCAATATTTAAGTGATACGATTATCACCATTCGGAATGACCGTTATGTACTTCCAGTAAAAGCAGAATATAAATCTGTATTTGGAGGTACTGTACATGACCAAAGTGCAACGGGACAGACTCTCTTTATGGAGCCTCAAGCAGTTGTTAATTTGAATAATAAATTACGAGAATATCAAGTCCAAGAAAAGCGTGAAGTCGAACGCATTTTATGTGAACTTTCTCAAAAACTCATGCCATACACGAATTCATTGCATCAAAATCATTATGTATTAGCACGATTAGACGTAGTGAATGCAAAGGCTCTATATGCTAATGAAATAAAGGCAACAGAACCTATTATTGACCGGCAGAATCATGTGGCGCTTTGGAAAGCATGGCACCCACTATTAGACCGTGAGAAGGCTGTCGCAAATGATATTATTCTTGGAGAAGAGTATCAAGCGATTGTCATTACAGGGCCGAATACAGGGGGGAAAACAATCCTCTTGAAGACGGTTGGAGTCATTCAATTAATGGCACAAATGGGACTCTATATTCCTGCGGGCGAAAATAGCCGTGTAGGAATCTTTACCGAGATTTTTGCAGATATCGGGGATGAGCAATCGATTGAACAAAATTTATCAACATTCTCATCTCATATGTCGAATATCGTGTCTATTTTGAAGAAAATTAATGATAAGAGCTTGCTGTTAATCGACGAAATTGGGTCAGGAACCGATCCACAAGAAGGATCTTCACTTGCGATTGCGATTCTCGATTATATTGCAAGTAAGCAAAGTTATGTGATTGCTTCGACACACTATCCGGAGTTGAAGGCCTATGGGTATGATCGTCCTAAAACCATTAATGCGAGTATGGAGTTTGATGGAGACACTCTTCAACCGACATACCAACTCCTACTTGGAGTACCAGGGCGTAGTAATGCCTTTGATATTTCAAAACGATTAGGCTTACCAAGCATTATTATCGACCAAGCACGCGGACTTTTATCAGAGGAAGACCAAGACTTAAATGCGATGATTAGTGACCTTGAGCAAAAACGTCGCCGTGCGCAGCGTGATGCCGATAAGATGCGTCATCAATTAGAGTTAAGTACACAGCTATTAGAAGATTTGCAAAAGGAAACTGAACAGTTTAAAGCAAATAAAGCAAGACTTCTAGAAGAGGCCAAAGAGCGTGCAAATACCTTAATTGAACAAAGTAAGGATGATGCAGATAAAATCTTGTCAGAAATCCGTGAATTACAACTGAGAAGTAAACAAAGTACGGTTAAAGAACATGAAATGATTGAGAAAAAGACAGCTTTAACAGACTTAAAACATGAGCAAGACTTGAAGAAGAATAAGGTTCTTCGTAAGGAAAAAGCGAAGAAGGCGCTACAAGTCGGACAAAGTGTCGAAGTTCTCTCGTTTGGGCAACGCGGAACGCTTGTTGAAAAAGTCAATGACGAAGAATGGGTTGTTCAAATGGGGATTATCAAGATGAAGATTGCTGTAGAAGACTTAGCCCCAATTGCCGAAACGCAAGAAACTAAACAACAAGTGATTGTGAAAAGTGCTAGAAGTAGTCATGTCTCTTCAGAATTAGACTTACGTGGAAAACGATATGAAGAAGCGATGAAAGATCTTGATTTATATATTGATGCGGCCATTTTAGCTAATTATCCACGTGTGACCATTATTCATGGACGCGGAACAGGCGCGATTCAACAAGGTGTTCATAAAACACTTCGAAGCCACCGCTCTGTTGCTAGTTTTGAATTTGCACCAATGAATACAGGTGGAAATGGGGCAACGATTGTTACTTTCAAATAATCTATGAGCAGAAAAGTTGGTCGAGTGAATTGAGATTGCTATACTGGTCTTATAGAAAAAGGAAAGGATGATTTCAATGGTAAAATCATTAACAGATAAAAACTTTGTAGAAGAAACTAAAGATGGAGTCGTTTTAGTAGACTTTTGGGCTACATGGTGTGGACCATGTCGTATGCAAGGACCAGTTATTGACCAATTAGACGAGGAAATGGGAGACAAAGTTACATTCACTAAAGTGGATGTGGACGAAAACCCTGAAACCGCTCGTGCTTTTGGGATTATGAGCATTCCAACTTTATTAATTAAAAAAGATGGAGAAGTGGTAAATAAAGTAGTTGGCTACCATGCTAAAGAACAATTAGAAGAATTGTTAGCACAATATTTATAAAATCATATTTTTGATGGAGTGATGAAGCAAGGAGAATCCTTGTTTTATCACTCTTTTTTTATTTTAAAAAATTTTTTTAAAAAAGATGTTGACAAAATAGTTTTTTAGTTTTGTAGTTAATTACACAGGTAACTAACCAACAAACACAAAACTAAAAGGAGGTGCGTTATGAAATTTGATTTTCAAAGTGATATCCCGTTATTTCAACAAGTAGCCAATCAACTAGAAGAAGAAATCTTCCATGAAGTCTACAAAGAAGGAGATCAAGTACCGTCGACAACTGAGATTTCCACAGGGTATCAAATCAATCCAGCAACCGTATTGAAAGGAATGAACTTACTCGTGAGCGAACAAGTATTAGAAAAAAGAAGAGGCCTTGGAACGTTTGTAGCAGAAGGGGCCAGAAAAATTATTCTAATCAAAAAGCAAAATGAATTTGCCAATCAGATGGTGCCAAATTTTTTAAAAGAAGCGCAAGCACTAGGAATTACAAAAGAAGAATTAGTTAAAATTATCGAAGGAGGGTTCCTAAAATGACAATCCAAGTGAAAGGGTTAAGAAAGAAATATTTCAATAAAGAAGCTGTAAAAGGGGTCGATTTTACGATTGAACCAGAAAGTATTATCGGTTTGCTTGGACGAAATGGTGCGGGAAAGAGTACCGTTTTAAATATGATTGCTCGTCGTATTGAGAAGACAAGTGGAGAAATTTTGCTTGACGACGTGGATCTTCATAAAACTCCAAGGGCGATGCATCAAGTGTATTTATCGAGTACAGAAAATTGGTTCCCAAAAGAATATAAATTTAAAGATTTATTATCTATTTATAAGAAAACTTATCCAGAATTCGACAGTGACTTTGCAGAAGAGTTAATTAAAGTCTTTGGAGTCAATGTGAAAGAAAGATTTTCAAAGGCCTCTACTGGATACCAAAGTATTATGAAAATTATCCTAGCGCTTTGTAATCCAAGTGAGTACATCTTTATGGATGAACCAGTACTAGGATTAGACGCGAATCATCGTCAAATTTTTAACAAAAAATTACTGGAAGCTTATGCAAGAAATCCACGAACATTTGTCATTGCGACGCATTTAATCGAAGAGGTTGCGTCTATTCTTGAAAAAGTCATTGTCATTAAAGATGGTGTGGTTACAGAGGAAATAATGGTGGAAGAGGTTCTTGGAAAAGGATATGTTGTCAGTGGTGCTTCCAGTCTAGTTCAAGAGTTTGTCGCAGATAAAAAAGTATTAGTAACCGAACAAATTGGAAATATCACTCGAGCAGTAGTAATTGGGAGAAAAGGTGAGACCCCTCAAGGATTAGATTTTTCACCATTAACATTGCAAGATTACTTTATTTCAATCACTCGAAAGGAGAATGAATAAGATGAACCGTTTAGTATCAGTTGTTAGCATGGGGCTAGTGAAAAGATGGAAATCGATTTTAATCTTTTTAGGTATGTGGTGGGTTTTCGCAGGCCTATTCATGAAAATTTTTGCAAATGGAGATTTCACTTCATTTGGAGTCTATTTTCCAATTTATTTTGATAATGAAGTCGGACTCATTATTTTAATCATCGGAATTGCTTATATCATTGAACAATTCCGCCTAGAAAGCCAATTAGGATTAACGAGAAATGAACAAATTCAAAGTCTGTTTATTCAAACAATTGTCGATTCACTCATTTTAACGTTTTTCTACAGTTTATTGTTACCACTTAGAGATGGAATCACATTATTCAATACTGTCAAAATTCAATCGAAGTTAAGCACCTTATATAATCCTGAAAATCTATTTTTAAGTATTGCAGCTTTCTTTGCGCAAGTATTATTGATTCATCTGATTGCAAATGTGATTGGGATTGTTATGAATAAAATGCCATTAAAAACAGGACTATTCGCACTTGGGGGAGTTACTTTATTAATGGGTATTATAATCAGTGGAGTGAGTCATCAAGGGAAGGAATTACCAGATTTTGTTAAATTTATCATTCAACTAGGAAAATCTATCAATGAACACCCTGGCTGGGCCATTTCAATAACTTTCTTAGTAGTGATCGTTCTCTTAATATTAGTGACTAGAAAACATCAAAGTAAAGATCCAAACGTAGCATAAAAAACGAGAACTTCTGCACAGCAGGAGTTCTTTTTGTTTAGTGCGGAGGTTTCTCCCCTTTCTTTTTTAGTCACCTGGTCGTATTGCAAAACGTTATGAGCATCATTGTTTGAATGAAAAGGTCGGAGGAGTCAAACGGAGGGCCTATCGGATTCTATAGTGTGAGTAATAGCTCAGTAGGTGAGAGACCACGGCTCGAACCGCTACAGCTATTACAAACACTATGAAGATATCCGATAAAGGCACGCAGTGTAGACCCTTCAAAGCCTTTTCATTCAAACACCGAAGGGTCTTCTCTTTGATTAACTTTTTCATAATACGAACCACTTTTGAATCAGCCAGGTTTGAACTATGGTATACTATAGAAGACAAAAGATAGAGAGGTTGGCAAAATATGAAAAGACCAATTGGATTTATTGATTCAGGAGTGGGAGGCTTAACGGTTCTCAAAGAGGCGTTAAAACAATTACCAAACGAATCAATGATCTTCTTAGGAGATTCCGCTCGTTGCCCATATGGGACAAGACCGAAAGAGGAGATTCGCCAATATACGTTGGAAATGGTGCAATTTTTACTGCAAAAGAATATAAAAATGCTGGTTATTGCCTGTAACACGGCCACAGCAGTCGTTTTAGAGGAATTACAACAAACTTTAGAGATTCCGGTAGTGGGAGTGATTCAACCAGGAAGTTTGGCAGCCATCAAGCAAACATCTAATGACCGAATCGGAGTATTGGGGACGAATGCTACGATTTCAAGTAAAGTGTATCCAAAAACAATGCATGACAAGAATAAGAACATTCAAGTATTTGATATTGCTTGTCCAAACTTTGTTCCCCTTGTCGAAAATAATCAATCGGACACGCCTGAAGCTTGGGAGATTGTAAATGAAACCCTCAAACCATTAGAAGGCACCAATGTAGATACAGTGATTTTGGGTTGTACACATTATCCTCTTTTAAGAAAAACGATTCAAAAAGTCGTAGGAGATCAAGTTTCCTTAATTGATTCAGGTGCAGAAACTGTATCAAGTGTGAGTGCTCTTTTAGATTATTGCAAACTCAGCGAAACTCCTGAAACGAATCCAAATCCTACTTTAGAAATTTATACAACGGGAGATGCAACTCTTTTTGAAGAGATTGCGGAAAATTGGCTCCACAGAAAGGGTTTAGAGGTGAAGACGGTGACTTTAGAGGAAAAATTAACGCCTATCCAACTTGGAAAAGAAATTGTTATTGCAACGAATAATGTTGGAAAAGCAAAAGAATTTGCCAAAATTTTTGAACCAAAAGGCTATAAGGTTAAAACTTTAAAAGATTTCCCAGAATTAGATGAAGTTGAGGAAACTGGAACGACTTTTGAGGAAAATGCGAGACTGAAAGCAGAGACGATTGCGAATGCTTTACAAACAATTGTTTTGGCTGATGATTCAGGACTTTGTGTAGATGCTCTAGAAGGACTTCCTGGAGTTTATTCAGCAAGATTTGCAGGAGAAGAAAAGAATGATGCGGCTAATAATGCCAAACTGTTATCTGAACTAGGTGGGCTTAAAGGAAAGGAAAGGGCAGCTCATTTCACATGTTGTTTAGTTTTAGCGGCGCCGTTTAAAGAATCCCTTGTGGTACAGGCAGAATGTCACGGAGAAATTGCCACATTACCATCAGGAGACAGTGGATTTGGTTATGATCCATTATTTTTAGTGCCAGAGTATCAACAAACATTTGCGGAACTCGGAATGGATATCAAAAATAAAATTAGCCACCGTGCAAAAGCGATTGAATTACTGGTTGAAAAATGGGAACATTGGACAAACTCTTTAGGAGCTGTGGAGGAAACAGAATGAAAATAGTCATTGTCAGTGATAATCATGGTCAAGAGTTGACGCTTCGGAAAATTTTTGATCATTTTTCTGGAGAAAAAGTAACTTTTGTTCATACAGGGGATTCTGAGTTTCCCTATAAGGATGAATTATTATCTCATTGTGTAAGAGTCACAGGGAATTGTGATTATGATATGGAGTATCCTGAGTTTGAGGTTTTTGAAGTAGAAGGGATTACGTTCTTTGTCACTCATGGGCATCATCAATATGTAAATGCTGGGAGAGAGTATTTAGCAAACATGGCTAAAGAAAAAGGAGCTAGTATTGCTTTGTACGGGCACACTCATAAGCTAAATGCAGAGACTGTTGATGGAATTTTATGTATTAATTCAGGATCGACAAATTTTCCAAGAGGGACTTATTCAGGAACTGCGAGTTATGCTGTATTAGAGATTTTATCAAAAGAACAAATTCGTTTAACGTATTATACGACGAAGCATGAAGTATTAGATGATTTAGTTTTAAACTATACTTGGAGCCCTGAAGGAGGTTATACACTTGATTCATAAGAGAATACAAGAATTATTATTGGAAAATCGAGAGCAGCTCTTTATTGATGCTGAGAATGTAGCGATTCTACAAGAAGACCATACATTAGAGCATGCCATGTTAGTTCTTACGAATGTACGATATTCTTTAATCCCCGTTTTGAATAAAGAAAATCAAATTGTAGGCTTAGTGTCTTTAGCGATGATTTTGCAAAAGATTACTGGAGTCGAACAAATTCATATGAATCAACTCAGTAAGTATAAAGTTCGTGATGTCATGAAGACGGAGTTTCCAACGATTTTCGTTGATACAGATATGGAAGATGTATTGAGGGATTTGGTGGATCAAAGTTTTATTTGTATTACGAATGAAAACCAAGAATTTTTAGGGATCGTAACCAGAAAAGAAGTGTTGAAACGCATTAATTTCATGGTTCATGAATTAACTAGAGAATTTGATTTAGTTGAAAAATAAAAAGAGAAGGCGAAAATTTTTCGCCTTCTTTTATTTTGTCAGATAGGGAATCGTTGGAGTCGAAAGGTCGATTCCTTTTTTTAATAATGCTTCTTGATATAAGGTTAAGTATTTTTGATAAGTGGCATGTTGCAATCCATTCTTCGTCATGATAGAAATCGTGAAGACAAATTGTCCAGTTGGTTTGGTTTGAGGGCCCACAATATTTGGTGCAGAAGCTAGAGCCTCATCCGATTTAGCATATCGAGTATTCACGGCTTCAATGGTTTCATAGACCGTTTTTAAATCAACATTACTATTGAGTGGAAGTTCGATTAAAGCTCTCATATTTCCTCGAGATTGGTTGCTAACAACGGTAATGTTGCGATTGGGAATGTAATGCAGGGTTCCATCATATCCTCGAACTTGGGTTGTACGAACGCCAACGCTTGCAATCGTCCCAGAAATAGAATTAATTAAAACCGCATCTCCTACTTCAAATTGACGTTCCATTAAGATAAATAATCCATTGATGACATCTGATAAGAAACCTTGTGCTCCTAGACCTAAAGCAACCCCAGCGATTCCGGCACCTGCTAGTAAACTAGAAATTGGGACTCCGATAATCGAAAGAATCCAATAAATCAAAATGAAATATAAGAAATAATCCAACATATTCTCTAATAATTTAAGAATGGTTTTCTTGCGACTTTCCGATTGAGTAGAGACTCTCATAGAAGAGAGAATGGTTTTCTTAAAGAGAAAATGGGCTAGTTTTTTTCCTAAATAAAATAGTAAAAATAAAATGACTAGTGAGAGTAGTTTAGTAAAAAGATTAGATAAAATAGATTCCCATTCAATCCCATTCCAATAATTGATAAAGAAATTAGAGATGGAATCGAACCATAAAAATACACGCATAATAAGTCTTCCTTTAAATTTGAATACAATTAGTGTAGCATACAAAAAAAACGAATGAAAGAGATTCATTTTACAAAGAATTTGATGGTAATTTTAAAGGGATAGTGTTATGATTGAATCATACTAGAAGATTGGAGGAATGGCTCAATGACAGGTATTGAGATTGCTGCATTAATAGCTGCATGTGCTTTATTAGCCTTAGTAGTTTTTGTGATTGTCAAAGTATCACCGATTTTATCAAAATTAAATAAAACCGTTGAGAACATGAATCATTCATTAGAGATTATTACTAAAGATGTAGACAGCCTCTCAATTGAAGTAGAGGGGTTATTAAATAAAGCCAATGTATTGGTGGACGATATCAATGGCAAATTAAAAGCCACTGATCCATTATTTACTGCAGCTGGAGATTTAGGTGTGACAATTTCAGATGTGAATGCATCTTCACGAAATCTAGCAACAAAAGCAGTAAAACTTTCTAAAACGAGTCGTGTAGCTACGGCAGTTAACTTCGGAAGAGCATTTTTTTCCAAAAAGAAAAAAATATAATTAATGAAATGGAGTGTTGAACATGAGTAAAAAATGCGGATTTTTATTAGGAGCATTAATCGGGGGAACAGCAGCAGCAGTAACTGCATTGCTATTTGCACCAAAATCAGGAAAAGAATTACGTGAAGATTTAGCAAAAGAAGCTGATCGTTATAAAGAACAATTGTCAGAATATGGTGAAATTGCCTTAGCAAAAGGAGCAGAATTCACTGAAGTTGCCAAAGCTTCAACTCAAGATATTCGTATTAACTTACAAGAACAAGCTTCTCATCTAAAAGAACAAGTTTCTAAACATACTGAAAACTTAAAAGACCAATTCAACGAAACAGTTGATAAAGTAAAAGAAAACTTCTCTAAACAAAAAGAAGAGTCAGCTGAAGTGGTTGCTGAATTAGCAGAAGATGTAAAAGAAAAAGCTCAAGATGTGAAAGAAGAAGCTAAAAAAGAAGCATAATAATGCATCCTTAAAAAGGCTGGGAAATTCCCCAGCCTTTTTTGTTTGTCTAAAAATCATATTTTACTTTAGTGAAGAGTTTTGAACCATTTTCGGTAACAGCTAAACAGTCTTCGATACGAACACCGAAGTCACCTGAAATATAAACACCCGGTTCTACAGAGAAACACATACCTTCAACGAGTTCCATATCATTTCCTTCCATGATTGAAGGAAA
The DNA here is from genome assembly GCF_001806915.1 of Granulicatella sp. HMSC30F09. Classification (NCBI taxonomy): domain Bacteria; kingdom Bacillati; phylum Bacillota; class Bacilli; order Lactobacillales; family Carnobacteriaceae; genus Granulicatella; species Granulicatella sp. HMSC30F09. The sequence goes on from NZ_KV786427.1 coordinate 119,978, forward strand.
TTCATGTACGCTTTGGCCAATCCCGTGTCCAAGGCGATGGATGAAATATTCACCGTATCCTGCTTCTGTAATAATATCGCGAGCAATTTTATCGATTTGGCTTGCTTTCATCCCTGGTTTTATAGCTGCAATGGCTGTGTCATGCGCTTTTTGTACAATATCATAGATTTCTTGATGACGTGGATCCTTGTCCTGGCTATTTCCAAAGAAGACGGTACGTGTAATGTCACTTGCGTACCCATCTACCATTGTACCAAGGTCAAATAGAACCCATTCATTTTCTTTAAGGGTGCGGTCTCCAGGTTCACCGTGAGGATCTGCCGCGTGATCTCCAAAGAGCACCATGGTATCAAAGCTCATCTGAGAGACGCCGAGTTTTTTCATTTCAAATTCGATGATGGCTACCACTTCACGTTCGCTGATGCCTACCTTTAAGGCGTTCTTCCCGATTTCAATCGCTTTGTCAGCAAAGGTTCCAGAGTAGACCAATTTTTCAACGGCTTCTTGATCTTTTACAAGACGAAGGTGTTGAACGATTGGCGTTAAATCTACAGAAAAATGAACCTCTTTAAAATGCTTTTGAACTTGTTCTGCGGCAAAAAGAGAGAAGTCCACTTTCTCTACTGCAAAATTGGACTGAGCAGGGAAGTATTCTTTAATCGCATCTGATAAGAGCTTCCATCCATCTTCATGATCATGATAGCTTTTCACGATATAATCTGGTTCCGCTTTTTGAGCGACTTGATGCTCTAATGCCGGAACGAATAACAGTGGAGTAGCATTGGGTGAATAGACAAGAGCCACGATCCGCTCATGAGGATCCGTTGAAAAATTCGTCAAAAGACGAATGGTTTCAGGATTTTGGATTAGAGCAATCGGATTGTTTTGTTTTGATAATTCAGTTTCTAGTTGTTTGAAAGTTGGGTTTAAATTCATATAGATCATCTCCTTAAAACTATTGTAGCATACTTATCGTATCAAGAATGTAAATAGTTTCAAAAAGTTATTGAAAATTTTCGTTAAACGCTTGCATTAATTTTATGAAAGTGCTACCCTAATGATAGATGAAAAGATGCACAAAGGAGATTTGTAGATGGAAAAGCAAACAATTACGATTTATGATGTTGCGCGTGAAGCGAACGTATCCATGGCTACAGTATCGCGTGTTGTTAATGGAAATCCAAACGTTAAACCAGCAACTCGTAAGAGAGTTTTAGATGTAATTGACGAATTGGATTATCGTCCAAATGCCGTTGCGCGTGGGTTAGCGAGTAAAAAAACAACGACTGTGGGAGTTATTATTCCTGATGTTACAAACCTTTATTTTGCTAGTTTAGCTCGTGGGATTGATGACATTGCTACAATGTATAAATATAACATCATTTTAGCAAACTCAGACCAAAATAATCATAAAGAAATTCAAGTGTTAAATACTTTGTTCTCTAAACAAGTAGATGGAATTTTATACATGGGAAACCATCTAACACCTGAATTACGTGCTGAAATTGTTCGTTCAAAAACACCGATTGTGTTAGCGGGAACAATGGATGCAGAACATGAAATTGCTTCAGTAAATATCGATTTCAATGAAGCAACAAGAGAAGTAGTGGAAACTTTAATTGAAAATGGACATAAGAAAATTGCTTTTGTCACTGCTGCAATGAAAAATGTAGCTTCAGTTGATTTCCGTTTAGAAGGATATAAAGCTGCTTTAGAAAAAGCAGGACTTAAATTTGACGAAAAATTAGTTTACGAAGTTCCTCTAACCTATCATGCAGGGGAGTCTATAGCTGAACGCATCCACAAAGCAGGTGCGACTGCTGCGGTGGTAACTGATGATGAAACTTCAGTAGGATTATTAAACGGATTAATCGATTTAGGCGTTAAAGTTCCTGAAAAATTTGAATTGGTTTCAAGCAACAATTCTAAATTAACAAAAATGACTCGTCCAATTCTTTCAACGATTGCACCTCCTTTATATGATATTGGTGCCGTTGCGATGCGTCTTTTAACAAAAATTATGAATAAAGAAGAAATCGTAGAGTCTGAAATCACTTTACCATACAAGATTGAATGGAGAAATACTACTAAATAAGTAGTGTCAACTTTAAAAATTCCACAATAAAAAGGCTGGACATTGTCCAGCCTTTTTTATTAGTTTGATCGAGTCGTTTGACTTTGAGTAGAAGGAGATTGAGTGGTTTCCTCTTTCTTTTCATTCTTCTTCTCTTCTTTTTTCTCGTCTTTTTTCTCGTCTTTCTTTTCGTCCTTCTTGGTGTCTTTCTTCTCCTCTTTCTTAGGAGTTGCTTTATTCCAGAAGTTATTCATTTCTTCAGGAGTAGCTCCAATAGCGAAGTTGTAGAAAGGATTCATCGGTGGGAAATCTTTCTTGAACCAGTCGGTCGTCATTCCACCGCTAATCGAGTAGGTTCCGCCGTTTTCAGCTTTGAATGTTCCGGCTTTCGTACCTGTTGTGGATACAACAGAATCACGATAAACAGAATCTGGTTGTTTAAAGGTTGTTTCTTTACCGATTAATTCAGGATTTGCTTCATAAGCGGCCTTCATTAAGTAAGTCCATTGACGTTGACTTCTAGTAGTTGGTTCTCCGTATCCATCACCAGCAGTAATAGCATAACGGGCATTATAGAAGTTATCGTATCCAATCCAAGAACCTAACGTTACGGTTGGGGTATATGCGACAAACCAGTTATCAATTTCATTTTCAGAAGTACCAGTCTTACCAGCCAAGTCTGAACTGAAGCCCATATTTCCCTTCATATTGTAGAATTGAGTCGAATTGGCGATGTCTTGAAGCATATTTGTTGTTAAATAAGCCGTTGCGTCAGAGAAGACACGTTCTTTTTTGTCTTCATGTTGGTAGACAACATTTCCTCTGGAATCTTCAATTTTCTCGATTAAGTATGCATCGTGGTGTTCACCACCGTTTGCTAAAGTAGAGAAGGCACTTGTTTGTTCTAAAACAGTCGGACCTGTTCTGGTTCCCCCAATGGAGAGGGCGATATTTTGATACTCATCTTCAGTAATCCCTTTGATGCCCATCTTCTTCAAGTATTCACCTGCGTTAATGCCTTTTTGAAGCATTGTTTGGTAAATCTTAATAACAGGATTGTTAAACGAACGGAATAGTGCATAACGGACCGTTAAGAATTGGTTCGTTATTGTGTTTCCGTAGTTTGTCGGTTGCCAGTAAGTTCCGTTTCCTTGAGGAATACTTACTTTAGTATCTGGAACAATACTTGCTGGATAAATCAGATTATTTTCAATAGCAGGAGCATAAACCAAGATTGGTTTAATAGTTGAACCTGGTGAACGGTGCGTAGTAAACGCGTGGTCTACTTGGTTTGATTCGAAATCTCGACCAGCAACAAATCCAAGAATACGACCTGTTTTATTTTCAATCATAACCGCTCCATTTTGAGCAGGCTCTGTTTGTGTTTTGGTTTCTCCAGTATTTTGATCAACATATTGTGTATTATACGTTGGTCCAATTTGGTTTCCATAACTTGCAATCGCTTTTTGCATTGCATCATAGACTTTTTGATCGATTGTTGATGTAATCTTATATCCTGAAGAACTTAGCTCACGACTAGCTTCATCGTAATATTTGCTGTAAAGCTCTGAGTCATTACGAACTTCATCATAAGTTAATTTATTCTTTTGAGCTGCTTTAGTAATTAAGACTTTAATCGCTTCACGGTTAACAGCTTGGTAAAGATAAGATTGTCTATCTGAAGAAATTTCTTTTGGCGGAAGGAAGTCTTTTGTAATGTCATACGCTAGAGCTTCTTCGTATTGTTCTTTAGTAATTTTGTTTTCACGATACATACTAAAGAGAACAAATTTCATCCGTTCAATACCCGCAGAAGTATCTTCTTTTAAGGTAGCTTGGTTTGTGTAAGGAGTATACACAATCGGATTTTGTGGCATCCCAACAAGGTAAGCAGCTTGTGGTAGGGTTAAATCTTTTGCAGCCACACCGAAAACACCTTGAGCGGCTTCTTCGATTCCGGCGATATTTAATCCATTATGATTTCGACCAAATGAAGATACGTTTAAGTAGGCTTCTAAAATTTGATCTTTCGTAAAGTGTTTTTCAAGACGTAATGCGTATAAAATCTCGTTGGCTTTTCGTTTGAAAGTAACTTCACTCGTCAAAATTTGTTGCTTAATTAATTGTTGCGTAAGAGTGGAACCACCCGTCGCGCCTGATCCAGAAGAAACAGCTTCTTGGAGAATAGCACGAAGTAAAGCTTTTGGTACAATCCCATTATGTTCGTAGAATGAACTATCTTCGGTTGAGATAATTCCATCAATTACGTATTGAGAAATTTCTGATAGAGGTTTTACAATTCGTAGTTCATCAGAATTCACATCTGAAATTTTTGTACCGTCACTATAATGGAAACTAGAGATTAAATTAAGATTTCCAATTGCGTCACTCATTTGTTCTTGGGTAAGGGGCTCTTCATTGGAAGTTAAACTTGCAAAATATCCTAATCCAATTCCACCACCAAATATTCCTAATAGCATTAAGAATAAAATTGCAATTACAAAAATATTTTTTAGAACTGAATAAGCGATGTTAAAAATAAATCGAATATTTTTCAATATAGGTTTATTCCAAAAAGTTAGTAGAGCCTCGCGCCAATCTGGAGTTTGGTTCTGAACTGACATAATTTCAACTCTTTTCGTTTATACATATTTTTATCCAGTATATCAAAAATATGTATAAAATTCTATTTATTACTTGTTTTAATAAGGTTTAGAGCATTTTTAGAACAATTTATCATTGGTGTAAAGATAAAATACTTTACAAGCATTCTTCTTTCTGCTACACTATGTAACTGTGAGATTAATACATGGAGGTGTAAATAATGGCAGTTAAAATTCGTTTAAAACGTATGGGTTCTAAGAAAAATCCTTTCTACCGTGTAGTTGTAGCTGATTCACGTTCACCACGTGATGGTCGTTTCATCGAAACAGTTGGAACATACAACCCAGTAGCAAACCCAGCAGAAGTTTCAATCAATGAAGAATTAGCATTAAAATGGTTAGCTAACGGTGCTCAACCTTCTGATACAGTTCGCAACTTGTTATCACAACAAGGTATCATGAAGAAATTCCACGAATCAAAGTTTTCTAAGTAATTTCCATAAAGTCGACAATTCGATGGAGAGGTGAAAAGAATGCCTGATATTAGTGAATTAGTATTATCAATGGTTAAACCATTAGTAGAATTCCCTGAAGATGTTCGTATTGACATCTCTGAATCAGATGAATTCATGGAATATACTTTACACGTAAATCCGGAAGATATCGGTCGCGTGATCGGTAAACAAGGACGAGTGGCTCGTGCGATTCGTACGATTACTTATAGTGTTCGTACTCGTGGACCAAAACGTGTTCGTTTAAGTATTGAAGCCTAAATAAAACGATGAAGCCTTGGAGAAATCCAGGGCTTTTTTGTGCTATAAGAGGACTGATAAAACGATGACTTCGAATCCTTACGGATTTCTTTATACTAGCTGTACTGGGGCACCGGATTTAGTCTGGAGTCTCAATCTCTTTCAAGATTCAAATGGACTCTAAAAAATGAATTTTTAAGAGTCCATAATTCACTTTGAATGCTATCCCCAGTACTGCTAGTATAAAATCCGTAGAATTCTCCGTCATTGTATAGTCATTATAAAAAGTCTGGATTTCTGCAAAACTTCACTGAGAGGGAGAAACGGAAAAATAAGTGATACCTTATAAGGTATCACTCATTATAATGTATACATTATAATGAGTGTTCTTTTGTTGTTGTTGGCACTTGGGTTTTTGATTGTTTTCCGTTAGTTTGTTATGATAAATAAGTAATATTATAGTTGAAGGGAAGACCGTATGAAGAAAAAGCCGATATTAAAAAAACAGATGAATCGACAATATTATTATTTATTCGGCCTGTCCGTAATGTTAATGATACTAGCGTTTATCATCGAATCACCACAGTCGTTAGTGAGTGGGATGATGACGATATTAGTATCGCCAAGTCAGTTGTTTACGGATTATATGGAAATTGCGTCTGTTGGAAGTACCTTGTTAAATGTGGCGATTATGCTCGGTATTAGTATTTATAGTTATAAAAAACTGGAAATTCCTCTAAACGGAACAGTTATTGGAAGTTTGGGCATGCTTGCTGGATTCTCATTTTTTGGGAAAAATCTCTTCAATAGTATTCCATTTATGATAGGGGTATGGATTTATACGAAGGTAACGAAGCAAAATTATCGAAATTATGTCATTGTTGGATTATTTGGATCTGCTTTAGGTCCATTGATCTCTTTCCTAGCATTTAGCGGAGTTCTACCACAAGGATGGAGCGTTCTAATCGCCTATGCTTTAGGAATATTTATTGGCTTCATCTTACCTCAACTAACCACACAGTTTCTTGGGTTCCATCAAGGGTTCAGCTTGTATAATGTCGGGTTTACAGCTGGAATTATTGGAATGGTTGTTCTAGGATTTATGAATGCATTTGGAATTGAAGTAGAGACTAGAACACTAACAAGTACACAAAGTCCATTGATTTTGTATCAACTGCTCATCGGATTTTGTGTGATTTTGATAGTGACAAGTTTCTATTTACATTTCAAAAAGAAAGAAAAATATCATTTTAAGTTACTCTTAAAGCTTTCCGGACGTTTGCCAAGTGATTTTGTTGAAATGACGAATCTGGCAACAGTGACACTGAACATGAGTATTATAGGATTTATATTATTAGGATATGTCCTTATGAATGGTGGCCAATTAAATGGTCCGATTGTCGGAAGTATTATTGGTGTAATGAGCTTTGGAGCTTTTGGGAACCAAGTGAAAAATACGGTTCCAGTATTAGTGGGGATTATGATTGGTTCTTACTTGACGGGAGTAGAACCTACAAGTACGAGTGCGCTTATTGCAGCGATTTTCGGAACGACACTTGCTCCGGTTAGTGGTTATTATGGGCCGCTTGCGGGGATGATAGCAGGATTTGTTCATATTACACTAGTAAGCCATGTGGTTGTAATGCATGGTGGGCTAAATCTGTATAATAATGGGTTTGCAGGAGGATTCGTCGCAGCGGTTCTCGTACCAATTTTTGAAATTTTTGAAGGCATTCGTCAAGAGATGAAAGAAAGAAAGGCAGAGGGATAATGGCAACAGAAAAGGATTTTGTAAAACGTATCGTAAAGGAAATGGTGGATTATTTCCTGTATCATGAATTGTATGATGTGACTGCGCATGTATCTTATGTACCACATGAAAAAGCAACGATTACGTGTACTGCGCCTTATACAAAATTACCTAAAGACTTAGATTTATTAGAAGCTGGGCTTTCGGTGGAGAAACATTTAGAATTAGATTCGATGTATAGTTCATTGATGGGAACGCATAATCGAGACAAAAACTATTGTATGCTCGGTCAATGTATTGATGATTATGATGTAGAAGTCACGGATAAGTTATTACAAATTAGGGTAGAGAGACTCTTTTAAGGAGGAGAAAGAATGACAACCTTTTATAAAGTGGGAAAAATCGTTAATACTCAAGGTCTTCGCGGAGAAGTACGAGTGATTTCGACGACCGATTTTGCTGAAGAACGTTATAAAAAAGGAACAGAATTAGCGATTTTTAAAGATGGGGAATTTCTTACATTTGTGACAGTGGCTAGTCATCGTCGTCATAAAAACTTTGATTTGTTAACGTTTGAAGGAATGAACCGTATCGAAGATGTTGAAAAATACAAAGAATGTCTTTTAAAGGTAGCCGAGGAGCAGTTGACAGAACTCGAAGACGACGAGTTTTATTACCACGAAATTATCGGACTTGAAATCGTAACGGATGAAGGGGAAGTGCTTGGAAAAGTGACTGAAATTCTTTCTCCAGGGTCAAATGATGTCTGGGTTGTAAAACAAAAAGGAAAGAAAGAACTCTTAATTCCATTTATTGAACCAGTCGTTTATAAAGTTGATAAAGAAGAAAAGAAAGCTTATATCCATTTATTGGAAGGGTTGATCGATTAAGATGAAGATTGATGTATTAACATTATTCCCTGAAATGGTACAAGGACCGATGACGCAATCGATTATCGGGAAGGCCATCGAAGCAGGAAAAATTGAATTTGAGACAACGGATTTCCGTCAGTTTTCAAATAATAAACATAATCATGTCGATGATTATCCTTTCGGTGGAGGAGCTGGGATGCTTCTGAAAGTGGAGCCGATTGATTTAGCGCTCGCTTCGATTCGTGAGCGTTCTCCTGAGACGACGCCACGTGTGATTTTAATGGATCCATCTGGAAAGACATTTACGCAAAAGGATGCCGAAGAGTTGTCGAAAGAAGAGCATTTGGTATTTATTTGTGGCCACTATGAAGGATATGATGAACGGATTCGTACGCTAGTGACGGATGAATATTCAATAGGAGACTTCGTGTTAACAGGTGGGGAATTAGCCGCAACCGTGATGATTGATGCAACGGTGCGACTTTTGCCAGATGTATTAGGAAATGATGCTTCCGCAGTAGGAGATTCTCATTCCACAGGATTGTTGGAACATCCGCAATATACGCGCCCAAGAGTTTATAAAGAGATGGAAGTTCCTGAAGTATTGTTTAGTGGGAATCATGCAAAAATTGCGGAGTGGCAAATGAAAGAATCCCTTCGTAAAACTTATTTAAGAAGACCGGATTTACTGGAAAAATATGAACTTTCAAAAGAAGAAGAAAAGTTACTGGAGCAAATTAAGGAAGAAGAGGGATGTTAAATGAGAGAACATTTAAGTCCAGAAGAAATAAAAGTTTTTCAAAAGGTGATCGAAAACGATTCGGGGCGAGCAGAAATGGTTCAACTCTTTAAACTTCTAGGAGATAACACTCGGTTGAATATCATTACGCTTTTAACCCGAAAAGAACCTTTATGTGTGGAAGATTTGATGAAATGTACAGGAATGGAGCAATCTGCCATTTCTCATCAGTTAAAAAAACTGAGAGCTCACCATATCGTGAAGGCAGAAAAAGTTGGAAAACATGTTTGGTACTCCTTAGAAGATCATCATGTATTACAACTTTATAATTTAGCGGATGAACACTGCTGCGAAGAGCATTCGTAAGTCTTATTTTTACTAAGAAAATCTCTGTAATTTGCTTGCAATTGAAAAGCAAGTATGCTAATATATTTCGAGTGAGTGAGACTTCACTCAGAGATAACGATATTCCGCTGATTGGACAAGCGGCCAAGTCATGAATGTTTGTTGGAAGGAGAAAAAAACATGAGCAAATTAATCGAAGAATTAACTCAAGAACAATTACGTTCAGATATCCCTTCATTCCGTCCTGGTGACACTGTACGTGTTCACGCTAAGGTTGTTGAAGGAACTCGCGAACGTATCCAAATCTTCGAAGGCGTTGTTATCAAACGTCGTGGTGCTGGCATCAGCGAAACTTACACAGTACGTAAAGTTTCTAACGGTGTTGGTGTGGAACGTACATTCCCATTACACACTCCACGTGTAGCACAAATCGAAGTAGTTCGTTACGGTAAAGTTCGTCGTGCTAAATTATACTACCTACGTAACTTACGTGGTAAAGCAGCACGTATCCAAGAACGTCGTCGTTAATAGAAACACCAAAAGAGATTGGCTTCGGCCAGTCTCTTTTTTTATCTAAAAATAATTTAGAATAATTTTAAGATATCTCTTGACACATGAATGTTCATTCATGTATTATGTGATTAACAAGAAATAGTAAGGAGAGATATCATGGATTTCAAAGAGCTAACACATAACCTAAAACATAAATTTGAACACCTTTTGAATAAAGAAGAAACTCATGAAGGAGAAACATGCCAAGATCATTACTTGCATCATGAAGATCACGACCACGATCACGAGCATGAGCACCATCATGAACATGGACATCGTCAAGGTCACAACCACGATGATAGTAAAGCAGTTATCTTTTATATTGCAGGACTAGTCCTTTACATTATCGGGATGGTTCTTCAATATATGGGGAACGGGATTGCGAATATTCTATTCATTCTAACTGTCATCCTTTCAGGTTACCATGTAACGATGGAAGGTGTTGAAGATACTATTGAAAAAACCAAAAAGAAAGGAAAATTCCAACCGAATGTGCATATTTTAATGACACTTGCGGCAGTTGGCGCAGTGTTAATTGGAAATGCGGAAGAAGGAGCTCTACTGATTTTAATTTTTGCGGGAGCACACTTCCTTGAAGAATATGTTGAAGAGAAAAGCCGTAAGTCGCTAACAGCGTTATTACAAATGAATCCAACGCAAGCACGTCTCATCCAAGAAAATGGAGAAGTGGTTGTCGTTGACGTGGCTAGCTTAAAAGTTGGGGATACATTAGAAGTATTGCATGGCGATCAAGTGCCAATCGATGGAGTCATCACAAAAGGATTAACATCGATTGACGAAGCGACCATTACAGGTGAAAGCATGCCTCGTTCAAAAGGCGAGGGAGATGAAGTGTTCGCGAGTACAGTGAACTTATCAAGCCGTATCGAAATGCGAGTAACTGCAGAAAGTACGGATACGGTCTTTGCGAAAATTATGAAGGTTGTGGAAAATGCTCAAGGTTCAATGAACAAGCAAGCGACCTTTATTCAAAAAATCGAACCAATTTATGTAAATGCCGTTTTAATCCTTTGGCCAATCTTCCTATTATTTGGATATTTCTTAATGGGATGGGATTTAAATACAACACTTTACCGTGGAATGGTTTACCTTATCGGGGTATCTCCATGTGCCTTAGCAGCAAGTGCCGTTCCAGCAACTTTAGCAGCGATGTCTCGTTTATCTAAAATGGGAATTTTAGCAAAAGGTGGAGCAGCCATCTCTCAATTACAAGACCTACGCGTGATTTCATTTGATAAAACAGGTACTTTGACAAAAGGAACTCCAGAGTTGACAGATTACTGGTTTGAAGATGAAACAATGATTCCAGCAGTGGTTGCGATGGAAAAACAATCGACGCATCCACTGGCGCAAGCAGTCGTTCAAAAATTCAGCGACTGGACAGTGCTTGAAGAAGAAATTGAAGTGGAAGTACTTGTCGGACAAGGTGTTCGAAGTGTCGTTCGAAACGAAGAAATTCATATTATTAAATCGATGGATACAGTTGACCGCTCTAATGAAGTTGCGTCTCGTATGAAAGAATGGGCAAGCGAAGGCAAGACAGTTGTAACGGTTGTAAAAAACAATAGAATTGTTGGTTTGATGGCGTTCATGGACCTTCCAAACGAAGCGTCAAAAGCGGTGCTCGATTACTTCAAGAGTCAACAGGTGCATACAACAATGATCACAGGGGATTCAAGAGAAACGGCTGAAATGATTGGGATGAAGCTTGGAGTACAAGAAGTTGTTGCCAATGTATTGCCTGAAGAAAAATTAGAAAAGATTCAGTCTCAAAAAGAACGCTATGGATTAACAGCGATGGTGGGGGATGGCGTGAATGATGCGCCAGCTCTTGCTACAGCAGACGTCGGTATTGCGATGGGAAATGGGACAGATATTGCGATTGAAACAAGTGATATCGTCATCATGAAAAACGACTTACAAAAACTCGTTTCGGCGCATAAGATTAGTAAGAAATTACATCGTGTGATTTTAGAAAATATGATTTTTGCGATGTCAGTCGTTGTGATGCTCTTAGTCCTTAACTTCTTTGGATTAACGAACATCGGTTGGGGAGTTGTCTTACATGAAGGAAGTACGATTTTAGTACTCTTAAATGGATTACGATTGCTTGCACCAATAGAAGAATAAATGAAAAAGCAGAACAAGGACGCAGAGAAATAAGATTGTCCGAGTTCTGCTTTTTTGCACTTTGAATCACGCTTGTTCAAAACAAACGCGGTAAGTGTCACTTTCAGGAATGAGTTCTAATGGGAAATTCGTTCTATAAATACTATAATCAGGGAATTGCTCTAAAAACATGACGAAGTTATTTGGATAAATACTCAACATCTTTGTAAAGACATTATCTTGATCTATAATCACAGTTTTTATTTCACTGATATTTTTTACCCATGGGGTTTCTACATGGAAATAACTCCCAGGAGCAATATGGTATTCATACTTTAAAATAGTTATCGCTTGTTCTAACATAAAATCCCTCCATTCATTACACTTTAAGTATAGTGTAAATGTATGCGTTTTACAAATAGATGTTCATTTTTGAGCAAAATATCCCAAAAATTTCTACATAATAACCATTTTTCATTTCGGATTCATTAATAAAAAAGAGTAGAAAGAATGATAATTCAGAAATTAAGCCGTTTTTACATACAAAGGGGATACTTTGTGATACAATGGATAAAGAAGGTGTTGGAAATTGGCGAGACATGGAAAGAGGCGGGAGCAATGGTAAAACGTGTCACGAAAGAAATCAAGAGTACAGTAGAAACCGAACTCAGAAAAGGAACAAGCAAATCAAGAATTGCCCATTTGTTAGGTGTTCCGTATGAAGAAGGAGTTCAGATTATTACACAAATCAAGGAATCGATAAGACCAGAAGTTGGCAATCGGATTCGATTTACTTTTAGAGAGCAAGAGATGATTGGGATTATTTGGAAACTACTAGCCAATAGTGCTGTTGTTGTCATCGATTGGAATTCCTCTAACCAATGCATGAAGGATATTTGTGAAGCTAGAACGGTTGTTAATTTTAAGGATATTGTGGAATTTTTACCGATTGAAAAATAGAGGAAGGTCCAAGGTAGGATGAGCTACCTTAGGGCCTTTTTATTTTGATGAACTTTCTAATTTGGGTCCTTTAAAGTATAATATAAATGAAATGACTGTGGAGGAAATCGATGACTGAAAAATATACAATCACAAATGATCTTCAATCCGATGAGTTTGAAGAGAAGTTAGAAAGTGCAATCGAAGAATTTGAACATAAGATTAGCACAAAAGACTATCAAATAGACTTAGACCCTTTTTTACAATTGCTAGAAAAAGGGAAACGATGGGACGATTTAACTTACTATGTAGAAGAAGCAGCACTTGAGTTTGACACCAAAGCGAATAAGTGGGAGTGGAAGATAAAAGTTGCGATTCATAACCATCAGTTCTATCAGGTGGAAGAGTGGATGCAAAAAGAAGAACTGATATCAGTTTTAGGAATGGATCGTATTTTAGAATTAAGGCTATTATGTGAAAAAGAAAAAAGTGAATTTACCCAAAGTGAAGTGGTAAAACTGCAACAGTTAAGTGAGAAGCTTAAGAAGGATGAGGTTTTATCCGAGGAACAGAATTCCTATATTGTAAGAACGTTAACCCAGATGCAGACGCCTTTAAAATGGTCTGTAGTGGAGTCCTTTCTTTTAAGCGCCAACACACAATTATTTTGGAAAGGATTTTTAGTGGAATATTGGTTAAAAGAGGGGCCTTCGAAAAGGATAAATTTTTATGATGTTTTTTCTAACAATAGAGTGGAAATTTCTAAGGAAAATACTACATCGGTTTATGAGAATGGAGTATTCATTGAAATTGAGACTCTAATTTCTAAACAAGCCCAGCTAAGCGAAGAAATGAAGGAATTGTTACTTCAAAAACTTCATTCTGATTTTTTACGTGTAGCTCCTTTTGCTGATAAATATTTTAAAGATGCTGGGGAATGGGTAGAGACACAATTACAAAGGGATGATTTACTATTAAGCTTGTATGAAAGAGATAAGACTTTTATAAAAGCTCACCAAACACTTCATAACTGTTAAAAATTATCGTATCCAGTATAATAGAGATATATCATTAAAGGAGGAATCCATATGGAAGTCGGAATTGTTAAATGGTTCAATAACGAAAAAGGATATGGTTTTATTCGCAATACAAAGACGGATGAAGATATCTTTGTTCATTTCACAGGAATTGTGGCAGAAGGTTTCAAATCGTTAAAAGAAGGCCAAAAAGTGACTTTTGAAATTTCAAAAGGAACACATGGAGTTCAAGCGACCCATGTGGAGACACTTGTAAATCATGATTAAAGTATATACGGATGCAGCCGTCAATGGAAATCCTGGTGAAGTGGGGTTAGGAATTCTACTGGTAAAAGATGGGGAGCAATTTCCTTATAAATTTCCTATCGAAAAGAAAATGGATAATCACCTTGCCGAGTTTACTGCGATTTCTAAAGCATTGGAATTATTAGATGCCAAGCAGCATCAAGAAGAGTTAATTTTTATACATACAGACTCTAAAGTAGCTGCAGATGCAATTTTAAAAAATTATACTAAAAGAGAGGATAATAGAGTTGTCCTTCAGGAAATACAACGTCAGTTAAAACAATTTCCTCAAGTATTTATTAAATGGATACCAGAAAGTGACAATCGTGGCGCAGATCAATTAGCGCGCCAAGCCTTACAGCAACGACTAACACATCAATAAAGGAGAGATTTCATGAACGAAAAAATTTTATATTATAGTAGCTTATGCCCAGATACAGCTCCTTTTAAAGAAGCGATGGCAAAACTTGGAATTTCTGCTAGAGAAGTGGATATCACCTCTAGTATGAAAAACTTAAAAGAATTTCTCAGATTACGAGACCATGAAGAAGTGTTTATCCCAAGGAAAGCGCAAGGGATGGTGGGGATTCCTTGTTTGATTACTGAGGAAGGTGCATTCATTTTTGAAGTGAGCACCTTAGAAGAAAGGTATCTCTAATCAGTGGAGTTTCCTAAAGAATCATTGCAGACAGTCCTTTTTATTTATTTTGTTGGAATCAATAGTTTATTATTCATTTTGATGGGAATTGATAAATGTTGTGCAATTTTAAAAAAATGGAGAATTCCAGAGAGAACTTTATTGTTGCTTGGAATTTTCGGTGGAGGTTTTGGGGGTCTACTTGGGTTATTCATTTTTAATCATAAAAAGAGGAAAAACTATTTTTTAATCACTTTTCTAGTGAATATTGTTTTCTGGTTAGTGATTGGGGTAGTTTGGATGTATAGAAAGTAGGATACATGGATAAACAAGAGAGATTTTATTTTGATATTTGGATTGCTTTATTAAGTATGCTATCGGGAATGGTTAATGTATTGACCTTGTTACTGTTTTTAATACCAGCTACCCATTTTACCGGGAATATTACGCAATTTGTTTTAGCGTTAAATGAGGGGGAATGGAGCGTGGTAATCCGCCTTCTAGGAATGATACTTTGCTTTGGCGGAGGCGGTGTACTGTCGGGGGTCCTATTTTCTAAGAAAAAATTTGAACCTACTAAACGATACGGACTTTTACTGTTAACTTTCGGCATCATTATGTTAGGATTATTTTTGATAGGGCTTAGAGATGAACGCTGGCTCTATTATTTCTCATTTGTCGTGGGAACACAAAATGGAATGTTTATTTATTATCATGGAATGATTGTGCGAACCTCACATTTCACTGGATATTTAACGGATATCGGGGTTGTGATAGGTCGTTTAATTCGTGGTCAGAAGAAGGAACGTTGGAAGGTACTTTTCTATTTTACAAGTATGCTGTTTTTTGGAATTGGTGGGACTATTTCTTTCCAATTTTTCAAACTCTATTCGGATGCGACGATTATACTGATTAGTGTGGGATATATGATTCTTGGTTTTTATTATTTCTCATTCCGAAAACTATTTTTTCATTAGGAGGAAAATGTATGAAAGTTTTAATTGTTGTAGATATGCAAAATGATTTTGTAGATGGAGTATTGGGTTCAAAAGAAGCCGTTTCGATAATTGATACCGCGGTTGAAACCATTAACTCATTTGATGGGAAAGTATTTTATACTCAGGATACTCATGGAGAAGACTATCTAGATACTGAGGAAGGCCGTCATTTACCGGTCGTTCACTGTATTAAAGGAAGCGAAGGATGGAAAATTCATCCAAAAATTGAAAAAGCATTATTATTAAAAGGCGCAACAGGAATTGAAAAATCTACATTTGGTTCTGAAAAATTAATGGGAATCATTGAAAAGGAAGTTCCTGAGGTAGAAAGCATCACACTTATTGGGATTTGTACAGATATTTGTGTAATTAGTAATGCAATGCTTGCTAAAGCGCATTTTCAAAATACACCTGTTAACGTTATTTCTAGCGCTTGTGCTGGAGTTACACCAGAAAGTCATGAGAATGCTTTAGCAGCAATGAAGATGTGTCATATTGAAATTCAATAATGGAGGAAGCGTATGAAAGAGCAAGATCCAAAAGATAGAATTAGAGAAATGTCCGTGTTGAATCTCATCATGTTGATTGGGATTGCTATCGGATTTGGCATTGGAATTCTAATCGATAATATGATTGGTGGGATTGCCATCGGGATGTTAGGGGCGTTTATTTGTCGTCTATTATACATTCGTAAAAAATATAAAGAAATCAATCCGAAAGATAAGAAAGAGTAGGCACATTTGTTGCACTACTCTTTTTTCATTGTCATAATGGAGAAAAATGAATGGAGGGATTTTTAATGGAACAATTTGCAAAAGATGTAAGCCAATTTGTGGAAACAACTGCTGAGAAAGTAGAAGCGTTAATCGGTGAAGGAAAGGAAGTCGTTCTTTTTGTAGGACGCCCAACTTGCCCATATTGCCGTCGTTTTGCTCCAAAGATGAACGAAGCGCGTGAAGCTTTAGGAAAAGAAATGTACTTCATCAATTCAGAAGACAGAGCTAACGAAGCTTTAGCAGCTTTCCGTGCGAAATACAATATGCCAACAGTACCTGGTTTATTAGTCGCTCGTAATGGCGAAGTGCGTGTAGTTTGTGACTCATCACAAAGTGTGGAACAAATCAAAGCCTTTATTGGATAATAAATAAAAGTCAAAACTCTCCGTGGAAGTGATTTGCGGAGAGTTTTTGCATGCGAAAAAATAGTTCATTACCATATATGGTAATGATTTTTTAGGTCTGTGCTCAAATTCGATATTGTGATAGAATGAAATAGAAATAAAAAGGAGGGGTTCGATGAACGAGATTAAATGTCCACATTGCCAGACGGTTTTTACGATTGATGAGAACTCGTATGCAGATATTGTGAGCCAAGTGCGCAATAAGGAATTTGCAGAAGATGTTCATAAGCAATTGGAATTTGCGAAGAAGCAATTTGAGACGGAAAAGGCACTCGCAAAAGAGCAAGAAAAGCGTCTATATGATGAGGAACGTGCGAACTTTGAACAGAAGATTCTTTCGCTTGAATTAGCGTTGAAGAATGCAGATGTCAAGGAAGAAAAGAATGTTCAAGAAGCACTTCATCAAAAAGAGAAAGAATTTAGTGCACTCCAAGCAGAATTGGATCAATTAAAACAACAACTTCAATTCAAAGAAGTAGAATTGTCTCAAAAATACCAAGAAGATATACACGCAAAAGAACGTACGATTCTTGAACTCAAACAAGAAAAAGAGTTGCAACAAAAAGAACAAGAAGTGCAACAAACGGCCCTAAAAGAAAAATACGAATTGGAATTACGCTCAAAGAAAGATCAGTTCGAATTAGAGTTGAAGGCAAAAGACGAAGCGATTGCGTTCTATAAAGACTTCAAGGCGAAACAATCAACGAAGATGGTGGGAGAAAGCCTTGAACAACATTGCGAAATCGAATTTAATCGTCTTCGTATGACGGCGTTTCCGCGTGCAGAATTTGGCAAGGACAATGATGCCAAAACGGGAAGTAAGGGTGACTATATCTACCGTGAGTATGATGAGAATGGAATTGAAATTCTATCCATTATGTTTGAAATGAAGAACGAAAATGACGAAACAGCAACGAAGAAGAAAAACGAACACTTCTTCAAAGAGTTGGATAAAGACCGTCATGAAAAACAATGTGAATATGCGATTCTTGTTAGTCTCCTAGAAGCAGACAATGAACTTTATAACACAGGTATTGTGGATGTGTCTTACCAATATCCAAAAATGTATGTGGTGCGTCCGCAGTTCTTTATTCCAATTATCACCTTGCTTCGTAACGCAGCGTTGAATTCATTGCAATATAAACAAGAATTAGCCATGATGCGTGACCAACATATTGATATTACGCACTTTGAGGAAGATCTTGAGACTTTCAAAAAAGGATTTGCGCGTAACTATGAACTCGCAAGTAAGAAATTCCAATCGGCTATTGACGAAATTGACAAGACGATTAAGAGTCTTGAGAAGACAAAAGCCGCCTTGCTTTCTTCTGAAAATAATTTGCGTTTAGCCAATAATAAAGCGGAGGACTTAACTGTAAAGAAACTCGTGAAGAACAATCCGACGATGAAACAACGCTTTGAAGAGCTAAACTCGGACGAATCATAAATACAAAGCTCTATTCCGTAGTAATGCGGAGTAGAGTTTTTTTATGATGAAATATCGATAACTGTTCTCATTTAGAATTAAAATTAAGAAAAATGACCATCTTCTATGAACACTTAAAAAATATTGAAAAATAAAGAAAAATTACTGTTTAAAGCGAATGATATCGTTTGCTTTTTATGTACCGAATGTGTAGGATATAAGAGTATAGATAATAATTATTCTTATCTAGAACAATAATAAACAAAAGTGTTTATAGGAGGAAATTTGATGAAAGTTGTAGTAGTTGGATGTACTCACGCGGGTACTGCTGCAGTCAAAACAATTTTAAATGACAATCCAGGAACAGAAGTCGTTGTATACGAAAGAAATGATAATGTTTCATTCTTATCTTGTGGGATTGCTTTATACGTAGGAGGAGTTGTTAAGGACCCTCAAGGACTATTCTATTCTAGTCCAGAAGAATTAGCTTCATTAGGAGCTACAGTTCGTATGGAACACGATGTAACAAGCATCGACACTGTTGGTAAAACATTAACAGTAAAAGACTTAAAAACAGGCGAAGAAAAGACTGATTCATTTGATAAATTAGTACTTACAACTGGATCTTGGCCAATTCTTCCTCCAATTCCAGGACGTGAATTAGAAAACGTTCAATTATGTAAAAACTACAACCAAGCAAAAGAAATCTTTGCTAAGAAAACTGACAAGAAGAAAGTTGTTGTTGTCGGTGGTGGATACATCGGTATCGAATTAGTAGAAGCATTTGCTTTAGAAGGTAAAGAAGTAACATTAGTTGACGGATTAGACCGTATCTTAAACAAATACTTAGATCCTGAATTCACTGATATCTTAGAAGAAGACTTACGTGCACGTGGCGTACAAGTTCGCTTAAACGAAATGGTTAAATCATTCGAAGGCGAAAACGGCGTTGTTAACAAAGTTGTAACTTCAGGTGGCGAATACGAAGCTGACATGGTAATCTTATGTGTTGGTTTCCGTCCAAACAACGACTTAGTAAAAGACCAATTAGAAACTATGCCTAACGGTGCTATCATCGTTAACGACTACATGGAAACATCTGTTAAAGATGTATATGCTGCAGGAGATAGCTGTGCTGTTAACTACAATCCAAACGGTGGACATGCTTACATTCCATTAGCAACTAACGCTGTACGTATGGGTTCATTAGTAGGTAAAAACATCAACGGTCACAAAGTGAAATACCGTGGAACTCAATCAACATCTGGATTACACTTATTCGGATGGAACATTGGTTCAACTGGGGTTAACGTAGGTAGCGCACCTCACTTTGGATTAGATGTACGTTCTGTATACGTGGTAGATAACCACCGTCCAGAATTCATGCCAACATACGAAAAAATCTACATGAAATTAGTTTACGAAGTAGGTACAAACCGTATCGTAGGTGGACAAGTAATGTCTAAATACGACTGTACAGCTTCTGCAAACACATTGTCATTAGCAATCCAAAACAAAATGACAATCGAAGACTTGGCTTACGTAGACTTCTTCTTCCAACCAGTATTCGACCGTCCATGGAACTACTTAAATATCTTAGGACAAGCTGCTGTTGAACAAGAACGCGTATTAGCAGAAGGTAAATAATACACTTTAGAAAGAGGATGCTTGCATCCTCTTTTTTGATACACTTTTCCTCGATGCTCAAAATTCACTTATAAGTGAATTTTGAGCATTTTCACTTTAAAAAAGATTTTTTTAAAAAGTGATAGAAGAACTCCACATGGAACCTTTTCAAATCTGGTTAGACCGTTTCTTTCTAGAAGAAAAAAGGCTGTATTTATGATACAATAATTGAGATACAATAAAAGAAGTGTGGAATTCACTACAAGAAAAGGGGAGGACGGTTGTGCAGAGATTGAAAAAGTTTGGAAACAGGCTTTGGAATATTATTCAAGAGAATTTAATGCACGTGAATATTGGTGTAGAATCTGCAGCATTGACATATTATATTTTGCTATCCATTATTCCGATTATTATGTTGATTGCCAATATCATCCCACTTTTACCAATCCCTGTTGATGTTATTTTTAAAACGATGAGAACTATTTTTCCTGCGGATATTAATGAAGTGTTGATTCCGATTTTAAGGAATTACCTTGGCAATTTTAATGGAGGAGCCCTTTCAGTGGGTCTTTTAATTTTATTTTGGCCTGCTTCTCAAATGTTTAGTAGTTTGCAAAGAGCATTGAATGTTTTATATGGTGCTCCTGTTCGAAGGAATTTTATTTTTGAAAGATTTTTTGCGATTGTAATTGCGATGGCTGCAATTTTAATGATTTTTGCAGTTTCTGTATTGTTTATCTTTGGAGAGCAATTTTTACGTCTTATAGGAGAGTTTTTCTCTTTAAATTTATCAACCATTATTTTAGATTTTTCATTTATTAAATGGGGGATGCTTTTCATAACGGTATTTTTATTACTGAGTTTTATGTATTTTGCAATTCCAAATGTGAAATGGTCGTTCCTCTATGCTTTGCCTGGAGGATTCTTTGCAACCATTGGATTTGTATTAATTTCGCAACTATTTTCGATCTATATCCACTATGCTGGACGCAATTTAACAGCCAATGGTGCATTTGGGACATTGATTGTATTTATGATTTGGCTGTATTTTATAGCTAATGTAATGATTTTAGGCGGAGTTCTGAATGTCATTATTTATCGATTTAGACACCCTAAAAAAGAAAATGAAGGAGTAACTGATGAAAAAAAAGAACTTAATGTACAATGATAAAGATTCACGAATCGATTATGGTGTCATTCTTCCAGTATTGTTATTAGCATTTATTAGTATTGCTACACTATTTTCTACGACGTATTTAATTAGTGGAAATGGTTCATTAAGAATGGTACTCATGCAGGTTGTGTGGTATGTAGTTGGAGTCATTGCAATTATTGTCATTATGCAATTTGATTCGGAGCAACTATGGAAACTAACCACTTGGGGTTATATTTTAGGCTTACTCATGCTATTAGCCGTTCTCTTCCTCTATGATAGAGCCACATTTGCAGATACGGGGGCGAAGAGTTGGTTCAGATTCGGTACTTTCTCATTCCAGCCTTCAGAGGTCGTGAAGATTTTTTATATTTTAATCTTAGCAAAAGTTGCGACTTCTCATAATATGAAGACAAAATATAAAACTAGAAGAACCGACTGGCAATTATTCGTCAAATTAGTGTTATGGGCAGCTCCAGCATTGATCTTAGTGATCCTACAAAATGACTTAGGAACAACCTTAGTTTTCTTAATGATTTTGGGTGGAGTTATGATTATGTCAGGGATTAGTTGGAAGATTCTCCTTCCAATTATCATTACAGTGATTTTAATTGGAGCCCTTTTAATCTATTTAGTTGTTTATAACCGTCAACTACTATTAAATATCGGATTTAAAAATTATCAATTTGCTCGTATCGATTCTTGGTTAGATCCATATCGTGATCAAGGTGGAAATGGTTTCCAATTGTTCCAAAGTTTGAAAGCAATTGGTTCTGGTCGAATGTTTGGTAAAGGATTTGGAGTCTCAGATGTTTATGTTCCCGTTCGAGAATCTGACCTAATTTTTGCGACAATCGGAGAAAACTTTGGGTTCCTAGGAGGAACCTTCTTAATCGCGATTTACTTTATTTTGATTTATCAAATGATTCGCGTTTGTTTTGATACGAAAAATGAATTTTATACTTATATCGCAACAGGCGTTATTATGATGATTCTATTCCACGTTGTTGAAAATATTGGAATGACGATTGGGCTATTACCACTTACAGGGATTCCATTACCATTTATTTCTCAAGGGGGTTCAAGCTTGCTTGGAAATATGATGGGGATAGGACTTATTATGTCGATGCGTTACCACTTTAAGAGCACCATATTTGATGATGAAGAAGATGCATTCGGAGCAAAACACCAAGATGCAACCATGTTACGTTTACGTCAGGAGGATGGAAAATGATCGTTTATGTTCACCCAACATGTACAACTTGTAAGAAAGCTTTAAAATGGTTTGACTTAAATGGAGTAAAGTTTGAGCAAAAGGATATTCGTGAGAACCCGCCAACTGCCAAAGAACTTTTAAAGATTAAAGAAACTCAGAACTTAGAGTGGAAGAAAATGGCGAATACGAGTGGAGAACTTTACCGCTCTCTTGGCTTAAAAGATAAATTACCTTCGATGAGTGATGAAGAAGCAGCAAGTCTCCTTTCAAGTAATGGGATGTTAATTAAACGTCCGCTTGTATTGGATAATGGCGAAGCAACATTTGGATTTAAAGAAGAAGTGTATGAAGAGAAATGGAAGAGATAAGATGAAAAAGTATAGTGAAAATGGACTTTGGATTAAAAAAGAAGGAGAAGAATATATAATCGGTCTTTCTCCTAAAGGGCAAGATGATCTTGGCGATGTGAGCTTTGTTGAATTGCTTAAAAATAAAGAAGTAACGACAGAAGATTCCATTATTAGCGTAGAAGCGGCTAAAGCAGTGACTGAACTGTTATCGCCACTTAGCGGAACAGTCGTTGTTTTCCATGACGATTTAGAAGAAAATCCAGAATTCTTAAATGAATTAGCAGAAGAGAAAAACTGGATTCTACGCCTAACTGGAGTAGACGAAGCAGCATTCAATGCTTTATTAGATGAAGACCTTCCATGTGAACAATGTGAAGTGAAATAAAGATAAGAAAAGAAAACTACGAGTTCTCAACGAGTGAGAGTTCGTAGTTTTTTATTTTGCATTTTGCTTTGAGCGATTAACGCGTTCCACAAAGTTATCAAATAACCCTTGCATCACATTACTATCTTCAATTAATAGTTCAGGATGCCATTGAACGGCAACGACGCTTTGGTCCTCCGATTTAGATTCAAATGCTTCAATAAGCCCATCCGTACTCCAAGCAACAGGGACAAAATCCGAGGCTAATTGTTTAACCGCTTGGTGATGATAAGAGTTCACAGGAGTCGTTGTTCCAAGAACGCGAGAAAGTTCGCTACCACTTGCGATTTGGATCGTATGAGTTGGTTGGCTCGGCATTGTTTTTTGTGTATGTTTCACAGAAATATTATCATATTGTGATTCAATATCTTGGTAGAGTGTTCCGCCAAGTGCGACGTTCAGAATTTGTAAGCCGCGACACACTGCAAAGATTGGTTTGTGTTGTCTATAAGCTTCTTTAATGAGCTCAATTTCAAACGCATCACGAGCAGGATAAGTACGTGCCAAGTTAAGATGTGGTTCTTCACCATATAGAAGTGGCGAAACGTCCTGTCCACCTGCTAATAGGAGTCCATCAACCCTAGAGATAAATTCTTTTGCAAATTCTGGGGTACGGATGGGAATGATGACAGGAATCGCTTTTGCTTTTTCAAGACCACGGACAAAACCGTTTGGTGCATACGATAAAATGTAGCGATCTTCTTCCGTGTTATCTTGGCGATGATTTCCTGCAATACCAATAAGTGGATAAGTTTGCATATGCATCAGCCTTTCTTTCAAAAATTAGTACCATCATAACTCATTTTCATTGAATTGAAAAGTATTTGTATCATTTTCAAAGAGAGCGTCTATTTGCGAATCGTTCTCAATTAGGATAAAATAAGACAGAATAGAATGATTATAAAGGAGAATGAATCGTGGCAACTTTAGAGATTAAAAATCTACATGTATCGATTGAAGATAAAGAAATTTTAAAGGGCGTTAATTTAACCATTAACACTGGAGAAATTCATGCAGTCATGGGACCAAACGGAACTGGGAAATCAACACTTTCCGCAGCCATTATGGGCCACCCAAGTTATGAAGTAACGCAAGGAGAAATCCTATTAGACGGCGAAAACGTCTTAGAAATGGAAGTAGATGAGCGTGCTCGTGCAGGTCTATTCTTAGCGATGCAATATCCAAGTGAAATCGTTGGGGTGACAAATGCAGAATTCATGCGTTCAGCAATCAACGCACGTCGTGAGGAAGGCGACAAAATGGGAGTTCGTGAATTCATCAAGAAACTTGATGAAAAAATGGCCCTATTAGATATGCCAGAGGAAATGGCAGAACGTTACTTAAATGAGGGGTTCTCAGGCGGTGAGAAAAAACGTAATGAAATTCTTCAATTATTAATGATTGAACCAACTTTTGCGATTTTAGATGAAATCGACTCAGGCTTAGATATTGATGCCCTAAAAGTTGTGTCACGTGGAGTGAATGCGATGCGTGGTGACAATTTTGGATCATTAATTATTACGCACTACCAACGTCTTTTAAATTACATTGAACCTGATGTAGTACATATTATGATGGATGGCCGTGTTGTGATGACAGGAGATGCGTCTCTTGCTCGTCGCCTAGAAGCTGAAGGATACAAAGGAATCAGTGAAGAATTAGGAATCAAGATTGAACATCAAGAGTAGGAGTGAGATTGTGGCAGAGACAAAATTAACCATAACACCAGAAGAAATCACCGCATTCTCTCTTACAAAGAATGAACCAGAGTGGTTTCTACAAACACGTTTAAAAGGGTTAGAACTTGCTAAAACGCTAGACTTACCATTTATTGAACGTGTGAAATTCCACCGTTGGAACTTATTTCAGTCTTCAATTGGAGAAGGCACTTCAATGATTGAGGAGCTCCCAAAAGTGATCCCAACAGCAGCTGGGAGTGCCAAAATTGTACAATTAGGTGCGGTATCTTACTGGGAAGAAATGAATGCTGAAACAGCCATGAATGATGTTCTGGTGATGGATTTATTTGACGCTTTGGAACAATATCCAGAGCTTGTAAAACCGTACTATATGACAAAAGCTGTACCAGTCGATGAAGATAGCTTAACGGCTTATCACGCTGCGATGGTCAACTCAGGAGTATTTATTTATATTCCTAAAAATGTAGCCGTGGAAGAGATTATTGAGTCTCATTTCGTTCAAAACAACTTAGTGGACGAAGCGTTCGTGAAACACGTGTTAATTGTGGCGGATGAAAATAGCTCGGGCTCTTATGTGGAACGTTTTGAGAGTGTTGGAGACAAAAAGAATACAGCAAACATTGTTGTAGAAGTGATCGCCAAACAAGGGGCGAAAGTTCAATTTGCGGCTGTGGATACTTTAGGTCAATCAACAGATGCGTATGTGAACCGCCGCGGATACCTTGAAAAAGATGCAACGATTAACTGGGCACTTGGCATTATGAATGACGGAAATGTGATTGCGGACTTCGACTCTGAATTGCGCGGAGACGGTTCTCATTCACAAGTGAACGTTATCGGTATTTCTACAGGACGCCAAGTACAAGGAATCGATACACGTGTGACAAACTATGCGCCACATTCAGTAGGACATATCCTGCAACATGGTGTTATTTTAGATAAATCAACCTTAACCTTTAACGGAATTGGACATATTATTAAAGGAGCGAAATTTGCAGACGCGCAACAAGAAAGTCGTATACTCATGCTTTCAGAAGGCGGACGTGGAGACGCGAACCCAATTCTATTAATTGATGAAAATGAAGTAACGGCTGGACACGCAGCAAGTGTAGGACAAGTGGATGATGAACAATTATTCTACTTAACAAGCCGTGGAATCTCAGAAGCTGAGGCAAAACGCCTCGTGATTCGTGGCTTCTTAGGAGCCGTGATTCGTTCAATTCCTTCAAGTACTCTTCAAAAAGAACTTGTAGATATGATTGAACAAAAGTTGGTTGCTAGCTATGATTAGTAAAACGATTCGAGAAGACTTTCCGATTCTAAAGCGTGAAGTCAACGATGAAGTGCTTGTCTATTTAGACAATGCAGCCACCACACAAAAGCCACGTCCAGTCGTAGAAGCCCTTGAAAAATTCTATGCAATCCACAATGCCAATATTCATCGTGGGGTGTATACATTAGCACAGGAAGCAACAGACTTATATGAAGCGGCTCGCGCTAAAGTGATGAAATTTATCCATGCTGGGAGTACAAAAGAAGTGCTCTTTACGCGTGGAACAACAACCAGCTTAAACTGGGTAGCACAAGGATTTGCACCAAATCGACTTCAAAAAGGGGACGAAATTTGGATTAGCCCAGCTGAACATCATTCGAATGTGGTGCCTTGGCAACAAGTGGCCAAACAAACAGGAGCCGCCTTACGTTATTTTTCATTAACCAAAGAGGGCGAATTAGACCTCGAAGCAGCAGGTAAATTATTAACCGAGAAGGCAAAAATCGTATCGATTAACCACGCCTCAAACGTTCTTGGAACGGTAACGGATGTGAAACGTGTGGCTGAAATGGTTCACGCAGTAGGAGGCATCCTTGTTGTAGATGGTGCTCAAGCAGCTCCACATCAAAAGGTGGACGTCCAAGCGTTAGACTGTGACTTCTATGCCTTTAGTGGACATAAGATGCTGGCTCCTACAGGGATTGGTATCTTATATGGAAAAGAAGCACTTCTTCAAGAGATGAATCCTATAGAATTTGGCGGAGAAATGATTGATTTCGTGTATGACCAGGAGAGTACGTGGAATGAACTGCCGTGGAAATTCGAAGCCGGTACTCCAAATATCGCAGGAGCCATTGGACTGGCAGCTGCTATTGATTATTTAGAAGAAATCGGCATGGACAATATCCATCAGCATGAACAAGAAATGGTTGCATATCTCTTACCAAAGATGCAAGAGATGGAAGGTGTGACAGTCTACGGGCCAAGTGACCCAGCACAACATTCTGGAGTCATTAGCTTTACGATTGATGGCCTCCATCCACACGACATCGCAACTGCGCTTGATATGGAAGGTTTTGCGGTTCGTGCAGGACATCATTGCGCGCAACCTTTAATGAGATGGCTCGATGTACCATCAACATGCCGTGCAAGTTTTTATATTTATAACACGCTTCAAGAAGCTGAGAAGTTTTTAGAAGCATTAGAAAAAGTAAAGGAGTTTTTCCAATATGGCCTTATCTAAATTAGATCAGCTTTATCGTCAGGTGATTTTGGATCATTCGTCTCATCCTCACCATAAAGGATTGGTGGATGATGCGAGCATTCCAACGATTGAATTTAATAATCCAACGTGTGGAGATGTGTTGCAGTTGCAACTTGTCGTAAATGATAATGGCGTGATTGACGATGTTCACTTTGACGGACACGGCTGTACGATTAGTATGGCTAGTGCCAGCATGATGAGTGATGCGATTATTGGAAAGACAGTTGACGAAGCGGTCGCTCTAGCAGAAGATTTCTCAAGTCTAGTGCAGGGTGAAACCGTGGATGAAAAACCTTTAGGGGATGCGGCGTTACTTGCCGGTGTTCAAAAATTTCCAGCGCGTATCAAATGTGCCACTCTTGCGTGGAAAGCATTAGAACGTGCAGTAGAAAATGAGAAAGCATAAGAAAGTGGTGACAAAATGAGTGGAGTTCCTGAATTAGCCGATTACAAATATGGCTTTCATGAGGATGTAACACCTGTTTATGAAACAGGAATGGGATTAAGTGAAGAAGTCGTTCGTACGATTTCAAAGGTGAAGAACGAACCACAATGGATGCTTGATTTCCGATTAAAATCATTAAAGACGTTCCAAAACATGCCAATGCAAACTTGGGGAGCGGACCTTTCAGATATCGATTTTGATGCAATTACTTATTTTAAACGTGCCAGCGATAAGCCAGCGCGTTCATGGGATGATGTTCCTGAAAAAATTAAAGATACCTTCGAGAAAATCGGGATTCCTGAAGCAGAACGTGCTTATTTAGCAGGAGCTTCAGCACAATTCGAGTCTGAAGTGGTTTACCATAATATGAAAGAAGAATTCGATAAACTTGGAATTATTTTTACAGATACAGATTCTGCTTTGAAAGAATATCCAGAATTATTCGAAAAATACTTCGCCAAACTTGTACCACCAACGGATAATAAGTTGGCTGCTTTAAACTCAGCAGTATGGTCAGGCGGAACGTTTATCTATGTACCAAAAGGTGTGAAATGTGATGTGCCACTTCAAACGTACTTCCGTATCAACGACCAAAACATGGGTCAATTCGAACGTACGCTCATTATCGTAGACGAGGGAGCAAGCGTACACTATGTTGAAGGATGTACAGCACCAACATATTCTTCAAATAGTTTACATGCAGCGATCGTTGAAATTTTCGTTGAAGAAGGCGGATATTGCCGCTATACAACGATTCAAAATTGGTCGGATAATGTGTATAACTTGGTAACGAAACGTGCCAGAGCTGCTGCTCACGGAACGGTTGAGTGGATCGATGGAAACCTTGGGGCGAAGACAACGATGAAATATCCATCTGTCTTCTTAGAAGGACCATACGCGAAGGGGACAATGTTATCCATCGCATTTGCCGGAGAAGGCCAACACCAAGATACCGGTGCGAAGATGATTCATAATGCACCACATACGTCAAGTTCAATCGTTTCAAAATCGATTGCTAAAGATGGTGGAGCGGTGAACTACCGCGGTCAAGTAACATTTGGTAAGAAATCAGATTATTCTATTTCGCATATCGAATGTGACACGATTATTATGGATGACAAGTCGAAATCAGATACGATTCCATTTAATGAAATTCATAATGATAAAGTTGCACTTGAGCACGAAGCGAAAGTGTCAAAAATCTCAGAAGAGCAATTGTTCTACTTGATGAGTCGCGGAATTAGCGAGTCAGAAGCAACAGAGATGATTGTTATGGGATTCGTTGAACCATTTACAAAAGAACTTCCAATGGAATACGCTGTTGAACTAAACCGTTTAATCGCGTACGAGATGGAAGGTAGCGTAGGCTAGTTTTTAATAAGACCCTAGAAACATTGTTAATTCAGTGTTTCTAGGGCTTTTATTTTTTCTGTTTTTGCAAAAGTACCAGAAAAAGTACCAGAGATTTTTAAAAACCTACATGTTTAGCAAATTCATCAGCTAATTTATCTCTTTGTTTTTCAGTTACGTGAGTATAAATATCCATTGTTGTTTTGATATTGCTATGACCTAATCTTTCTTGAACTACTTGAATAGGAGTTCCCATTTCAAAGAGTAAAGAACAATGACTATGACGGAAACCGTGAATAGTTATCTTTTTTAGGTTGTATGTCTTTATGATGCTGTCTAACCAATCGTTCACATAACAAGGACGATAGAGTTTATTATCTTCATACGTGAAGAGCAACTGATGCTTATTTAATGAGTTGATACCTTTTTTCATTAATACTTTTGCTTGTTCGAGTTTCCATCTTTTTAAGACAGATACTGTCTCATTGTCAATACTAACAGTTCTTACTGACTTTTTAGTTTTAGGAGTAGAGATGATAGGCGTATCATTTTCATCAAGTGATACGCCTTTTTTGATATGTACTAACTTTTTCTCAAAGTCAATATCACACCATTCAAGGGCTAAGGCTTCTCCTTTTCTCATTCCAGTAAAAGCCAATATACGGAAGAATGCACTGAATTTAAGATTGTTGTAATCCTTTAAGCATTCAAAAAAATGTTTTAATTCTTCAGTAGTGTAATACTTGCTTATTTCATTGATTACACCTTTTCGCTTAGGTAGCTTAACCTTTCTCATAGGGTTATCTTGGATAATATCCATCTTAATAGCATAATCAAAGACTTGTTGAGTGATACCTTTAGGGTATTTTGCACTGTTAAAGTATTCTGCCCATTGGTTAACTAACTTTTGACAATCCATTACAGTAAAGCTATCCATTGGCTTATTCCCAATTTTAGGGAGTATATGCAGGTTAGCGTATCTTTTGGTCGTTGCATAAGTTCCAGGTTTAACAGTGTTTTTATGTTCAATTAGAAATAGCTCATATACCTGTTTGAACTTGTATTTTTGATTTTTCCCTATATACGAATTATTCTCGTATTCCAGTTTTACTCTAGCTTCCATCAGGGAGGCTTCTTTACGTGTTTTAAAACCTTTCCTAATAACTTCTATCTGTTTTCCTGTTAGGTTATCTAAACCTAGATAAACTCTAAATTTGAAACGTTTAGAGCCGTCTTTTAATCTATATTCTTGAATCATAGTTATTTCCTTTCTAACTCCACCCCCACGGCGAAAATAAAAAGGTTTTATAAAAATCAGTGTTTTTTATAATTCATCAGTTTCGTTGTCATCTTCAGGAATATATTCAACTAAATATGAATATCCCTCTTGTGACATTTCGTTAAAAATTTCTTCAGAATTGCCCATCATAGCATCATAGGTAAAGTAATTAGCAATGTAATCATTTTCGTTAAACGTATCTAATTCATAGATAAAATCGAGTAGAAGTTCGACCTTTTTATTACTAATAACTACATCAATTTTCTTTAAAAATGAAATAAATTCATTTAAGTCGTTACGTTTATCCCTCTTTTTAGAAGTAGTTCCTCTAACATGACCTCTTGGAGAAGTAATGATTTCTTCATCATCATAAATTGCCTTATTGTCTGTGTAACCTAATAAGTAACCTACACTAACTTTTAAAATTTCAGCAATTTGCTCAGCTTTTTCTTTTTTAATTTCTCTTTCTTCATTTTCCCAAGCTATGATAGTTCTTTTTGATACATCTAGTAATTCAGCAAGTTTTTGCTGTGTGATTTTTTCTTTTTTTCTAAGTTCTTTAATTCTGTTCATAAGTACACCGCCTTAGACATTATTATACACTTTTTTTAAAAAAAGTGAAATAAAATGACACATTAGTATTGACAGGTAGAATAAAGTGTTATAAAATAGCGTCAGAAATAAAGAAAGTGCTGTAATAATTCACTTTTAGGAAGGAGGGTAATATATGTTAATTGATAAAAACACAGCAAGAAAAATTAAAGTAAAAAGAGCCTTAAATGGTATTGGAATTAAAAAGTTAGCAGAAAAACTCAATACAACTTATGCAACTTTAAAAAAGGTTGAAAATGGAGATTATGATGTTAACAGACGAATTTTTAACGAAATTATGAATTGGTTAAATGATTATGAGGAAATAAAAAATAGTAATGATATTTATTAGACTCTTATAGTTAGTAATAAATTTATAAAGAAAGGAGGTTATAGAATGACCGTACAGGGCATACCCGTTTATCTGCCCGAAAGTGTGCAGCAAGAAATTTTTGAAGAGTTGCTTAAGTTAACTTTACAAGCAGTAGAGAAAGCAAAAAAAGAAATACAAGCTAATACGAATACCCGTTATTTGAATAAAAAGGGGCTATGTGAGTATTTTACTTGCGCCCCTAAAGTAATTGAACAGTGGCAAAGAGAAGGGCTTAGAAGCTTCTTAAAAGGCAAAGAAATCATGTTTGATATTAATGATGTACATGAGTTCTTAGAAAAGAAAAAATTTTAAAACACCACCCCCACAGTAGAAAGAAAGGAATTTTAACTATGGAAAATATGAAAAAAGAGTATGTAAAAGAATTTAAACTTTTAACACAAATGGTCAGTGAAGGAGCAAGTAATGATGTAGTAAAAGACCAGGCCAAAAAAGTCTTTGACATGGGCGAACGAATTATAAGCGAATTGGAAGATGAGGGAACATCTTGCTAACAATCCCTACGGTAATTATTTTAAGGAGATGTAAAAAATGAGTAAAGTACCACATTATGCAGAATTGATAGAAAAGGAAGATTATTATTTATTGGTTACTTATGTAAGGGATGTACCTAAATATGATGCGTTAAAAACAGCGTTGGAAGTAAAACGAGAACATAATTTGCAACATTTAAAAGTTACAAAGGTTAAAACTAAGGAAATCATTAATAATGTCGTGCTTGCGTTATTATTTATGCAAAAAGAAAAAGCTACTAACTAAACGCTAGTAGCAGACAGAAATGAATCCATTTTAATACACCCCGAAATGTATTAAATTGTTTTTTATATTATAGCAAAATAATATTGATACAACAATATTTTAATGAATTTTAATATTAATAAAATAAGTATGAAAGATAAATTTAGAATGACGTTTTAAACAAGTAACTATTAATTTAAATTAAAGGAAAGGAGGGCAAAAAAAGAGTGGCAGAAAAAAAGTATTATTGGTTGAAATTGCCCAAAGGTTTCTTTGATATGAAGGAAGTTAGATATTTACGACGGAAAGAACATGGGGAAATCTATGTAATAATTTACCTAAAATTACTCTTAATGTCCTTAGAAACGAATGGTCAAATTAAATTTGAACATTATTCAGAAACTCCAGAGGAAGAAATAGCTTTTGCAATAGATGAAGAAGTTGAACATGTTAAGGCTGTTTTAGATTTTTTGATTAGTAAGAATCATATTACTGTTTCAAATGATGTCTACTGTATTGAAAAATTAGCCGAAATGGTCGGAAAAGAGGGTAGAACAGCTTCAATCATGAGAAACGCAAGGGCTAAAGAGAAACAAAATGATTCAAATAAAATACAAGATGTGACTGAGAATTGTCACGATGTGACAGATAAAAATAACAATGTGACGGATTGTGTAACATTGTTACATAGAGAAGAGAAAGAGAAGAGTAGAGAAGAAAAAGATAAAGAAAAAGATAAAGATAAAGAAATAGACATAGATACTAGAGTAGATACAGATACTAGAGTAGATACAGAGGTAAGAGAAGATGCTACCCTTGAAACTATTCGTTTAAAAAACCAACAATTGTTTAATGATTTTGTAGCTGATAAAACACTAAGTAAAAAACAAAGAGAGTATATTCTTGGAATGGTTAATAGATACGACAAACTAATCACTAAAAAACACATACAAGGTTTTTATAACAATGCAATGACTAGCATTAATGATTAGATATAGAAAGGATGAATTTATGGGATATAATCAAGCGTTGAATTTTGAAGCCCAACGTCAATACATCATAGATAAAACAAATGGGAAATTAGAATATCGAGATACGATTTATTGTCCAGATTGTAAGAGAAACACAAAACATTATTTCATGAAAGAATTAAATAAAGAAATTTGTGGATTTTGTTATATGAAGAATAAGAATGAAGAACAAGAAAAAAGTATTACAAAGGAAGTCAATAAAGATAGAATAGATAGAGTAGAGCATATTAATAAAAGTTATTTGAAAAAATACTCTATTATTTCTAATACCAATTATTTTGATAAAACGTTTTATGAGTTTAGAACTAACAACAAACCGAAACTTAATGAGGTAAAAGAGCCGTTAAGACAATTAACAAAACAAATCTTAAATGGTAATCATTTCACTGTTGTATTGTACAGTAATGAAAGTGGAACAGGGAAAACTCACTTAGGGTTTTCGATGCTTAACGCTATTAATGATAATAGTTCGGATTGGGGAGATAATAACAAACAATTAAAATGTTTAGCGGTATCATTTTTAACTCTAGCAGATAAAATTAGTCAAAGTATTACTGAAGGAGAGAATAAGCAAGGCTATTACTTAAATCTCATTAAAGATGCTGATGTCGTCCTTCTTGACGATGTAGGAGCAGAAAAGACTAGCGATTTTAGAACGAGTTTATTATTTGATATCCTTGAAAGCAGAGCAGAAACTAAGACTACAATCATTACAACTAATCTAAATGATAATCAATTATTAAATAAATATGGTCAGCGTGTTTTTAGTCGTATGAACTTCAATAAACAAGTGATTGATTTTAGCGGATTAGAGGATTATAGAATGAATAAATTTAAGTAGACATGCTAGCTAAAGCTCGAGTGAACCACGAAAAAATCTTAAAATGTGAGAAAATGGATATTTTTTGAAAATAAAAAAGCCAAGAAGCATAATCTTCAAGGCTTATAGTAGAAGTTATTACTGATTTTGATTAAGAAGTTGTGGATATTTATTCACTAAATTTAATAGTCTTTCCATTTTCTCAGGTTCTTCTAAAGCTTTAATTAGCAATCTCTCGTTGAAATTATCATTTGAAGGTACTTGGTTAGTAGTATAGACACCATCTAATAATCGAGAATTCATTACATCTAAATTAGACTGTATGTTAACTAAGATTTGCATGACACGATTTATATTAACTTCATCGACTTCAGTTGTTTCCTGACTATCAAAAACCATGTTTTCTACAGTTTTCTCAATATAATTTTTTGCTTTCGAAGCTTCGGTCAAAACATCGTCAGATTTAAGATTATATTGTTTAATATTAATATTTTGGATATCAAAAGGAAGACGTTCATCATCTTTTTGCATAATATAAACTATAGGCTTGTTTATAGCCATTCTATAACCTACTTCTAGGAAAACATTAGGATTTTTACCTGTTAAGTCAGCTAACACTAAATCAGCTTCACGTAATAACTTAAAAATTCTTTCGTCAATTTTATCAGAATGAAATATTTTATCCGCTCTAATAACGTTAAAGTCTTTTGAAAGAGCAGGATTAATAATATGGTCAAATACGTTGTCAGAATGCTTACGTTGTTCAGACCCTTCATTTCCAATAATAGAAACAACAAAACACGTTTTCTTTTCCATTATAACACCTCCTTTCCCTAAGACTAATTATAGAATTGAAAATGGGTTACAACAATATGAAAGGAGTAAGAAAATGGATTTTGACGAAATGATTTTCCAAGCTTTAGAAAGAAATCCAGAAAGACTAATTAATTTGTTAATGAACAGTGGATTTAAAGTAGTAGCAATGAAAACTGATTTAACCACAAAAGAAATGTGTGAACAAGCAAATATTAATTATCAAAGTTGGTTACAAAGTGATGTGCGAAATGACCCACGTATTGTGGTAATGAGAGATACTACAAGTGGTAGAAATCATCAATACAAAGCAACGGATGTGGATAAGATAAAGGAAATATGGAGAGAAAGTAAGAGAAAAAGGAGGTAGGATTGGATACAGAGCAAAGAGCAACCATTAAGAATATGTTAGCTATTCCCAATCTAATTACAGCATATACAGACAAATTAAATAATGTTAGTGAAATGTTCTTCCTTACTCATAGCCTAATTGGTGGAATGATGATAGATGACCTCAATGTCTACACACGTTCAATAGACCCGTACAGTGCAGCAGTATTAATTGAAACAGAGGAACGCATCATCAGAACGAGAATAGAGCGTCTAAATAAGCGATATAACCTATTTACTGATGAATTTACCACGGAAGAGTTAAACGCGCTTAGAAGGGCTGTAAATGAAAATGAGGATACTCTAATCATTCAAAGAGCGTATGAATGGATACAGGAAGTGGATTGTTATTTAACTGCTAGAAAAGAAGCAATAAAACAAAAAAGAGAAAAACCAAAAGGGCTCAGTTTCCTAGAGGAAGACTCAATGCAGCAAAAAAGAGAACAATTAAGAGAGATTAGTTTCCTCGATGAAGAATTTGAAAATATGATGCGAGGGGTAGCAATTTGAGAGAAATACAAAAGGGATATGGTAATAAATACAGTTATTCGGGCAAAGCATTTTACTGCATTAGTGATGTATACTTCCACCGCTTATATATTACAAAGACCTATAACGCACTTTCAGATAACCGTTCTTTAAAACAGTTAGCTAGTTTTTACGAAGTGATGAAGCGGTTGAATATGGAAGATAGGATAATTATATATGAGAAATATTTCAAGTATGCGATGATGCGAGTATCTAAAGATAAATATAAAAATAAAGTAAAGATACAGAACAAGTATATTGTTAAAGAAGTAAGCAACGTTGAGCATGCAAAAGCGATGAACATAACAATCAATGAGTATAAAGAGCGATTAGATAGAGCGTTAAGAAACTATTTAAACACACTGATTGATGTTGTAACTGAATAACAAAAATATAACTCTCTTACTGAAAGGTAAGGGGGTTATTTATATACATTCATAAACATTAATATAGAAATACTCTTATCTATTTTAGGTTGTCGTTTAACGTTTCTTTGTTTGAAAATCATATATGAATTAGTTTACTTATAAAAGCTATCAAACGCATCATAATCATCAAAAAAACACATAGTACAGTAAACCTCTTTCATTGATGCTTTAAATTATCTGAGTGAATATTAGGAAGAGTGATAAGAGAATAAAGGAGAATGTAAGTAACTAATCTACAGGAAAAGGACGGTAGAAGTAACTGGCAATGTATACTGTATATAAGTGATAAAGAAGTTGAATCAATGGTTTATTTTTAATCATAGAACAAGATAGTGTATGTGTTTGCCGTGATACTAGAGGGGCAAGAGGATACCCCGTGTGAAAATCACTAGAGGAAAAGGCAAATTCAGACCGCGCCCCCCTCTAGCTCACACAAACTCCCCTTAATTTTTATTTTGCATAACACAAAAAAAGCCCTAGATAACAACTAAAGTAAAGTTGAAACTAGGGGAAAATAAGTGATTTTTAAATAAAAAAAAGTACTCACTTACTTTAAAACCTTAAAAAAGGTGAAGTGAATACAGATAAATTATAATGAAAGCTAAATCAAAAATCAATAATAGGTATGTTATAAACCAGTAATTAATTAGTCTAGAAAAAAAGGGGAAACAGATAAGTTAAAATAGATTTCCATGATATTACTAAAAAAATTAGGATAAAAAAAGATGAAAAATTAAAATTTATTATTAACAATCACTTGGCATTTTTTATTAGGATAAATTTATATAGCAGTTAAAAACATCTTGAAAATATTCTATAAACGGCTTATTATTTAGATGTTAATGTTAAAAGTTAAAGTGAAATGTTAAGAAAAGTTAAAGTTATTGACAATTATTCAGATTACTTGTAGTATGTAATTAATATTAATGGGGGGACGTAGTGACGTCCGCAAAGAAGCTACAAGTTTTTTCTGCTTGTAGCTTTTTTTGTTTTATTTATAAGGAGTGTATTGTGGAAAAACCTTTTAGAAATTTAGATGAACAAATACAGATTCTTCGTGATAGAGGTATGACAATTAATGATGAAGATTTTTCTAAAATTGTACTACATCGACATAGTTATTATGATATTGTTAATGGTTATAAATCCTATTTTATTGATGAATCTGCTGAAGAAGAAAAATTTTTCGATGGGGTCACACTTCAAGACCTTTTTGCTTTGTATTTATTTGATACGAACTTGAGAGATTTAACGTTAAGTACTATCCAAACTATTGAACACCAATTAAGAAGTATTACAGCGTATAGAATTGCGGAAAAATTTGGCTCCAACCAATCAGATTATTTGCAACGTGAAAATTATCATTTAGGGCGTGAATTTGATAAAAAATATGAGCTAGATAAGCTTTTCGCTAAGTTTGAAAAAATACTAAATGATGAAATTCATCCGTTTAAACATTATAAAGATAAGTATAATAATTGCCCGCCTTGGATTTTGTTAAAAGGTACAAGTTTTGGTAACTTGATTGTATTTATAAGATTACAAAAGAAGGAAGTTAAAGAGCAAATTATTGCAGACTTCTTTTTAAGGGAAGTAAATGAAATTGAAGAAGCAGAAAAAAATTTCTTCATGGATTCATTGTATTTTTTACTAGAATTCAGAAATAGAGCAGCTCATGGGAATAGGATATATAATTTCAAACCAGCAAAACGTAAAATTAGTTTTGTAGAACATATTCATGGAAGATTATTTATTACTGAAAATATGTATAAAAAAGGAATAGGAGTTAATGATTGGAATGCGTTTATTGTATTTCTATCGTTTATTAAAGATAGCTCGGCTTCTGATTTTTTAAATAAACTTGTTAACTGTCTTAATGGTTTACATGTTGAAAAACAGTTTAGTAATGATGTTGTTCGTAAAGGAATGGGATTATTAGAAAATATAATTGCTGAATCTGAAAAAATAGAGAACGAATAGTTCTTTGAATTAACGTTTTTATTCTCACCGTGGGAGTGGAGCTTCTTTTTCGGTTACAGAGAGAGTAACAGAGATTGATTATTTTATGTCATTCATGGTTAGTTGTTTAAGTTATAAAACATTGATATGTCAGTGTTTATCAATTAATACAATTTAATATAAAACGCTATTTTTTAATGGAAGGGTCCGTTGGATAGATGACATAAGCCAAGAAACATTGTTTGAATCAGGTTTCTTGGCTATTTATATTCATAACTCTATTGAATATAATCTTTAGTAATTATATGATTGTAGTAGTTTAATGATAAATAAAAATCGAGGGATATGTTTATGATTAGTGAAGAATATATAGAAAGAGAAAAACGAGTAGCAGAATGCTATAAGAGATACTTTGATTCTAGACCAGAATTAAAGAAAGCATTAGATGAATTACATGATTTGATTGAAAATGATGAGATTTCATTTGAGGAGTTCAGGAAAAGAGCTCTTGAAGCCGGAAAAAAATATGGTTAAGCATCTAACAAGTAGTTAGGTGCTTTTTTGATTGAATCTTAAATTATTTCTCGATGAATCTCTGTAAGGATTCGATAAGGTAGGCTGTTATTCAATGAATAATCTACTCCAAAAGGAAAAAGCTTCTTTATAGTTCTATATTATTTATAAAATATTTTTAAATCGAGTATATTACACTTGTATTATATTCGAGACATGTTATAATATGGTCATCAGAGAAAAAAAGAAAGGAGAATGGGAATGAGAAAACAACCGTGGTCGAACGAAAATAAGACAGAGCGGATTAACTTCACGATTGAACCTTCTTTAAAAGAAGCATTTTTGAAGATAATTTCGACTGATGTTTCAACTTATTTTAGATCGGTCATCGAGAAAGAAGTCGAAGGTCATCAAAAAAAAGTTGAAAACTGGCCGGATGCCATTAAGAATTTATTGCATGGACAATTTAAGGCGTTCTCCGAGCAAGTATTTGGAACATTTAATTACCGAGGACGAAACTATCCTTATAAGATTTTGGATGTTATGTCCGTTGAAGAAGGCCAACCATTGGAAGTCATTGACTATGAAGATGGGCTGGTTTATGTTAAAGTGATTGAGGAGCTCAATCCAGAAAAATTAGTATATGTAACTTTATAGAAAGAAGGAAATTTATCATGCCATTAACAATTATTATTATCGCTTTAGTATTAGTTTTATTAATTATTGCGTTCAAATCAATTCGTATCGTACAACAAGGACACAAAGCTGCTGTTCAATCATTCGGACGTTATGTTGGGGAATTAGGACCAGGGTTACACTTTGTAACACCAATCATTCGTAACATTGCTTACGTTGTAGATATGCGTCAACGTTCATTGGATTTAGATCCACAAGAAATTATCACAAAAGATAACGTTAATTTAACAATTGACGCTTCAGCTAAATACCATGTAGATAATCTTGAAGAATACTTATATGGAAACACAAACCCAGAAGGATTATTGCTTTTAGATATCCAAAACGAATTACGTGACATCATCGGTACAATGACGATGGCTGAAATTCTTGGTGGTACAAACAAAATCAACACTGACTTAAACCAACGTGTATTCGGTAAAACAGACTCTTACGGGGTTACAATCGACCGTGTTAACATTGGTGAAGTTATTCCTCCACAAAGCATCGTTGAAGCGATGAACAAACAAATCACTGCTGACCGTGAACGTGATGCTGCGTTAATCGCTGCTGACGCTCGTCAAAAAACAGTTGAAATGGATACAAGAACTCAAAACAACAAATTATTAGCAGATGCTCGTGCTCATGCTGAAAAAATCGCAATTGACACTCAAGCAACTGTTGCTCAATTAACAGCTATCAACAACGCATTAAATGAATCTAACTTAAATGCTGCTGCATTAGAATACTTAGCAATCGATGCTAAAAAAGCTCTTGCTGAAGGTCCAAACAATACAGTTGTATTAATGGATGGACAAAATAACGCAAAAATTGCCGAAAACATTGCTTCATTAGCATCAGGACGTAAAGTTTGGGACGAAGCAGGTAAATAATCATGAAACAACGAGCTAGCAAATCTTTCTTTAGATTGAAGTGGCTTGCCGTGTTGATTGTCAGTTTCTTCATGATGGGAACTTTCCATAGTGTTGCTGTAAATACAGTATATGCAGAAACGACCTCAGATAATTCTAGTAAAATGGTGGGGTCGTATGAAACCACGGTTAATGTTCAGGCAAACAAAAATTTTAATGAAACAATTACGGTTCCTTTAAAATTTAACAATCCTGATTATGATTCTGTGAAAGTACCTGTTCAACTTAACAATCTAAAAGAAGGAAACTATAAACTTCAATTTTTTGTATTCAGAGAAAATAAAAAATACAAAGTAGATGTCTTTCTCTTAAATAAAAATAATCTATCTATTCACCTTGAATTTATTGATATAGTGGATGGGAAGGTCGTTAAGCCATTCCAATATGATAGAGCAACGGATAAAAGAGATGTGGAGGAGATGACGACTGAAGCCGTAAATGAAAAAGAAAATCAGTCTAATCTGCAATCTACGAATCAAAAGAATAATGACAATAACACAAAGACCAATACGTACGGTAGTGAAAAAAATTCTAATACGAATGACAATAAGAAAATTAGTTTCTTGTTGAATAATTTAAATCTAAAAGATGGCGAATTTTATTATGTATTAGGACAAGCTTTGTTTTTTATCGTATTAATTCTAATGGTATTTGTTTTTATTGGTAAAAAACAAAATAAGGCAAGAAATAACTCACAAAAAGAGAACTCTAATATGAGATCTCCTAAGAGAAATGAACGACGACAAAATAATACGGATTCTAGATTGGAAGATATTCCACAAAGAGTTTATCGTCCACGTCATAGTATTTCGAATCCAAAACAACGTTCTCAAGCTAAAAAACAAGCGACTAAACAGGCATTACAATCTACAAAACACCAAAGAACTCAACAGAGCCCAGAAGAGTTTGTTGGAACTCAACGTCCAACAAGGCCAGTAGTGTATAAGACAAAATCTAAAGAAAAGTCTCATACTTTACCAAGAGTACTTTCTAACAAATCTCTTCCTCGAATCATAAAAACAGTTCGCTTAAAATAAAGCGTCAAATCCTCTAAGTTGTAAAAGACTTAGAGGATTTTTCTATAGGGAAGGATTTGCAGTCTATAAAGAATGGGAGTATTCTAAGTGAGAAAGGTGGAATATGGATGCAAGAAATACAAAAATTAATGAAAAAAATTGAAGCTGATTCACAAAACATTGAGTATACAAAAGCTGGAATAAAACCATTATTTTCTGAGCCTCGAAGCGCTAAGATTTTGATTGTTGGACAAGCTCCTGGAATTAAAGCGCAAGAGAGTCGCTTATTTTGGAATGATCAAAGTGGCGATAATCTGAGAGCATGGATGGGAGTTGAACGTGATTTCTTCTATCAATCCGATTTATTTGCAGTTGTTCCAATGGATTATTATTATCCTGGAAAAGGGAAATCAGGAGATCTCCCACCACGTAAAGGTTTTGCTGAAAAATGGCATGCAGAAACATTAGCTTTAATGCCGGATATTGAACTAATTATATTGGTTGGAAAATACGCACAAGACTATTATTTAAAAAATACAAAGAAGAAAAACTTAACGGAAACAGTTAAAGCATACAAAGAATACTTACCAAAGATGTTTCCACTAGTACACCCATCTCCTTTAAATCGTCGATGGATGGCAAAAAATCCATGGTTTGAAGAGGATGTTTTACCAGAATTTAAAAAAAGAGTTCAAGAAATCATTAAAGGAGCCAAGTAATGAGAAAAGAGGTATATCCAGAAATCGGAATCTATAACGAACATATGATTCCAGTGAGTGAATTGCATACGATTTATGTAGAAGAATCAGGAAATCCATTAGGACATCCAGTTGTTGTTTTACACGGCGGACCAGGAGGGGCATCCTCTCCAGCAAATCGTCAATTTTTTGATCCAGAATTTTATCGTATTATCCAATTTGATCAACGTGGATGTGGAAAGAGTACCCCTTTTGCATCGTTAGAAGAGAATACGACGCAGGATTTAGTAGCGGATATGGAGAAGATTCGTACCACATTAGGGATTGATAAATGGCTCGTCTTTGGTGGTAGCTGGGGAACAACGCTAGCCTTACATTACACGATTGCACACCGTGAACGCGTCGTAGGATTGATGCTTCGTGGGATTTTTCTTGGCCGACAAAGTGATGTAGATTGGCTGTATCAAGATGGGGCGTCTCATTTTTATCCAGAGAACTTCGAGAAGTTTAAGGCACCGATTCCTGTTGAAGAACAAGGAGAATTGGTGAATGCGTACTACAAGCGTTTGACGTCAGAGGATGAATCGATTTGTCTAGAGGCAGCGCGTGCATGGGCAGAGTGGGAACATGGTCTCGTGAAGTTGATTCCGTATGATCCAATTGTCTGGGATGAAGCAGGTATTCGCGGGGCTCTTACAATTGCGCGAATGGAATGTCACTTCTTCTATCATCACTGCTTTGTAGAAGACGATAATTTCATCTTGAATCATGCTGATGCCTTCAAGGGGATTCCAATGCATATCGTACATGGGCGTTATGATGTGGATTGCCTCCCGAGCGCGGCGTTTGAACTCGCTCAAGCAGTTGATGGCGC
Organism: Granulicatella sp. HMSC30F09; assembly: GCF_001806915.1. NCBI lineage: Bacteria > Bacillati > Bacillota > Bacilli > Lactobacillales > Carnobacteriaceae > Granulicatella > Granulicatella sp. HMSC30F09. The sequence goes on from NZ_KV786427.1 coordinate 162,774, forward strand.
AGAACTCATCTTTGCACAAGCGGCAGGACATACCGCAATGGAACCTGCAACAATGGAAGCGTTAGTTGGTTTTAGTGAAAAATGCAAAATTTACTTTAAATAAAAGAAAGGCTCGTAGAATGGATCTACGGGCCTATTTTTGTGTTTAGATTTTTTCAAGAAGCATTGCAGCAATGCGATCCACATCGCGATTACTTCCGCGTAATTCAAATTCATCGAGCACTGGGAACCCAAAACGCTCAGAATACTGACGGGCGGTGAGGCAGAATTGCTTATTAAAGTTACGATTTCCACTACCAATCACTCCAAAACAATGCGCATAATTATGTTCGTAGGCTAAGAAATCACCGAGTGGATTCGTTAAGACTTCAACGTCTCCATTATCCACGCCATTTCCACCTTCTAAATAAGTCGGTAGAAAAGCAACGAAGGGTTTTCCTACTTTGAAGTAATCTTCTTGTCCTTTAACAAGGTCTTTGATATTCGTTAATGTCACGTTTAAAGAGGGTTCCAAAAAACGTAAATGGTCTTTTAAACGAGTGACGAAGTTATGTGTATTTCCGGTTAAACTAATATAAATAATGGGTAATTCTTTCGACATTGAGAAACCTCCTGAAAGATTTTTGCTGTCTTTAAGTATACCGCACTTTGCCTAATCCTTCTAGAGGGTGTTTTTAAACTTTTAAAAATTGTGAAAATCAGCTATAATACTTGAGAATAAACACGAAGGAGAGACTCATGTCACATTTAAAAGAAGAAGTACAATCTCGCAAGACTTTTGCGATTATTTCCCACCCAGATGCTGGGAAAACAACGATTACAGAACAATTACTCTTATACGGGGGTGCGATTCGTCAAGCTGGTACCGTAAAAGGGAAGAAGACAGGGAAGTTTGCTAAATCTGACTGGATGGAAATCGAAAAACAACGTGGGATTTCTGTTACAAGTTCAGTGATGCAAGTGGAATACGATGGCAACCATATTAATATCGTGGACACACCAGGGCACGAGGACTTCTCAGAAGATACGTATCGTACATTAATGGCCGTGGATAGTGCCGTGATGGTTATCGACAGCGCTAAAGGGATTGAGCCGCAAACGAAGAAATTATTCGAAGTTTGTAGTATGCGTGGAATTCCAATTTTCACATTCATCAACAAATTAGACCGTGATGGACGTGAACCACTTGAATTAATCGCGGAATTAGAAGAAGTATTAGGCATTGACGCGTATCCAATGAACTGGCCAATGGGGATGGGGAAAACATTCCTTGGATTATATGACATTTACAACAAACGTGTAGAATTGATGCATCCAGAAGAAAACGAAGATAATGACTTCTTACCATTAAACGAAGATGGGGAAGTGGACGGCGATTATGCGTTTAAACAATCTACACTTTATAACCAAGCTATCGAAGACGCTCAACTCTTATTAGAAGCAGGAAATGCTTTTGATGAAGAGAAGATTGCAGCTGGTAAATTAACGCCTGTATTCTTCGGTTCTGCCTTAACTGGATTTGGGGTTCAAACGTTCTTAGATGCATTTGTTGACTTCGCACCAAGCCCATCTGCGAAGAAGACAGAATCAGGAGAATTGGTAGATCCACTTCAAGAACAATTCACTGGATTCATCTTTAAAATTCAAGCAAATATGAACCCAGCGCACCGTGATCGTATTGCGTTTGTGCGTATCTGTTCAGGAGAATTCACTCCAGGGATGGACATTACCGTGAACCGTTCGCAAAAGAAAATGAAATTATCTCATACAACACAATTTATGGCAGATAGTCGTGAAACGGTTAAAGCAGCCGTTGCAGGGGATATTATCGGACTTTACGATACAGGGAACTTCCAAATCGGAGATACGATTTACTCAGGAAAAGGTGCTGTGCAGTTCGAACCACTACCACAATTTACGCCAGAACTTTTTAATAAAGTTTCTGCCAAAAACGTGATGAAGCAAAAATCTTTCCATAAAGGAATCGAACAGTTAGTACAAGAAGGAGCCATCCAATTGTACAAGACATACCATACAGGAGAATATATCCTTGGTGCGGTTGGTCAACTGCAATTCGAAGTGTTCCAATACCGCTTATTAAATGAATATAATGCCGAAGTAGTCATGACTCCAATCGGAAGTAAAATTGCTCGTTGGATTGACGAAGAACAACTGGATCCAAATATGTCATCAAGTCGAAACTTATTATGTCGCGACCGTTTTGACCAACCAGTCTTCTTATTCGAAAACCAATTTGCCTTAAACTGGTTCAAAGATAAACATCCAGAAGTCGAATTAAAAGCATTATTCTAATAGATACAAATAAAGACTCTCTAATCACTTGATTAGAGAGTCTTTTCGTATTTTTAAGATTAAGCTTCGTATCCCATTAGGATTCCGCCTTGTTCTGCATAATAGCTGCAGACCCCGCTTGTGTGGATACTAGAAACATCCGCATCTGGAAATTCGCTATGAACGGCTGCTTGTATTAAGCCACATATTTCTGGGTTACTACAGTGGCTGATGACCACACGACCACCCTTGTATCCATTTTTCTTCATTTCAGACCAAACTGCTTGAACAGCTTTCTTTTGACCTTTTGCTTTGTGAAGTAAGTTTAGTGTTCCTTCTGGTGAAGCGTCACCGACTAAGCGGATATTGAGCATTCCGATAACGGCGCCGACTAATTTATTTAATCGACCGTTTTTTACTAGGTTATCGACACGAGCAAGAGCAAATAAAAGTTTAGTGCTCGCTAAATATTCTTTTAATGCTGCAACCACTTCTTCAAAAGAAAGTCCTTGAGCGATCAGTTCATTTGCCTTTTGGACAAATAGAACCATTTCACCACTTGCTGAAAGGCTATCGAAGACTTCAATATTTGTTTCAGGGGCTTCTTCTAATAACATTTTTTTGGCTAATTGAGCACTATTTTGGCTTCCTGATAGACCACCAGTAATTGTAATGGCAATAACATTTTCAGCACCTCTATAGGCCTCTAAAAAAGCATCTGGACTTGGACAAGCAGAAGCAGTTTTTTCCTTGGATTCATACATTTCAATCATCATAGCATCAATATCTAATGTTGCATCGTCTTTATAATGTTTCTCGCCCACTTGGACAGTTAATGGTACATTAATATATTCAGTATTTGTTGCTAGATTCTCAATTTCGCGTAGATCGCAACCAGAATCCGCAATTATTTTCCATTTCATAAGAGAATTCTCCTTTGGTAGTATAGTTCATACAAGAGTAATATACTTTGAACTTCAAAACAAGTCAACTAATCTAATTAAAACTTAACATTTTAGTGGAATTTTAGCGCTTTCTGTACTATTGTTAAGGAGTAGAAATAAATCTGAAGGAGGAGTATTATGACTCAAACAATTTCTTTTGGGTATGGATCAAAGCCAGCTCAATTATTATCGAATAAATTAAATCGACATGGAGTAATTGCTGGAGCCACAGGTACAGGGAAAACTGTTACTCTAAAAGTTCTTGCTGAACAATTAAGTGAAGCTGGTGTACCTGTATTACTTTCTGATATTAAAGGAGATTTAGCTAGCCTTGCCGAAAAAGGTGAAGTAACTGAAAAGATTGCTGAACGATTAAAAAAAGTACACGTAGAAGATTTTGAACCAAGTTCTTATCCTGTAGCGTTTTGGGATATTTTTGGAGAAAACGGAATTAATATTCGTACAACCATTTCAGAAATGGGACCTATTTTATTATCTTAGCTGTTAGGATTAAATGAAACGCAAGAAGGCATTTTAAACATTGCGTTTAAAGTTGCTGATGAACAAGGTTTATTATTAATTGATATTAAAGATTTACGTGCAATGTTAAATTATGTTGGAGCTCATGCTTCTGAATTACGTAATTTATATGGAAATATTGCGCAACAATCTATTGGTACTATTTTACGTAGCCTATTAGTTTTAGAACAACAAGGTGGAAATCAGTTCTTTGGAGAACCAGCTTTTGAAATTGGCGATTTATTTAAAACAGATGCAAGTGGACGTGGAACCATCAATGTATTATCTTCTGAAAAGTTGTTCCAAACACCTAAATTATATGCAACTTTCTTATTATGGTTCTTATCAGAGTTATATGAAAACTTACCTGAAGTAGGTGATTTAGACAAACCAAAACTAGTATTCTTCTTTGACGAAGCACATGTATTATTCAATCAAAGCAACCCAGCTGTACAAGCAAAAATTGAATTAATTGTTCGTTTAATTCGTTCGAAAGGAATTAGTATTTTCTTCGTAACACAAAATCCAACGGATATTCCTAATGCGGTAGCCAGTCAGTTAGGGAATCGAATCCAACATGGCTTACGTGCGTTTACGCCAGCTGAGCAAAAAAATGTCAAATCAGTAGCTGAAACTTTCCGTCAAGAAGAAGGAAAAGATTTAGTTTCAGTGATTACGAATCTAAAAGTAGGGGATGCGGTAGTTTCTACTTTACAGGAAGATGGATCTCCAAGTTTTGCAGAAGTGGTTTCTATTTACCCACCAAAGAGTAAATTAGATGCGGTTGATGCTTTTGTTCGTCAACAGCTAGTAAATCAATCTCCATTCTATGATAAATATGCTGAAATGTTTGACCGTGAGTCTGCTCATGAGCAACTATTAGCATTAGAACAACAATTTCAACAAGAACAAGAAGAAGCTTTAGCTCAAAGAGAAGCTGAAAAACAAGCAGAAGCAGAACGTAAAGAAGCTGAAAAACAAGAAGCTCTTGCACAAAAAGAGGCTGAAAAACAGGCTAAATTAGAAGAAAAAGAACGTGAACGTCAAGAAAGAGAACTAGAACGTCAAGCACGACAAGCAGCAACTAAGAAAGGTGATTCTGCGATGGATCGCTTTACCAAAAATATTATGTCTAGCGTTGGACGTGAAGTAGGCCGAGTGATTACTCGTGGAGTAATGGGCTTGTTCAAAAAATAAGAGGAGGCTGTCCTATGGCAAATGTCGTCGTATTCTTAGCAGAAGGATTTGAAGAAATTGAAGGCCTTGCTACAGTTGATATTTTGAGAAGAGCAGGTCATATTGTTCATACAGTTGGCATTGGTGGACAAGTTATTACGGGTTCTCATAAAATTTCAGTGAAGACAGATGATGAATTAGAAACCTTTTATTGGGCTCAAATTGATGCATTAGTGCTTCCAGGTGGAATTCCAGGGGCGCATCACTTAAGAGAGAATGAGTTTCTTATTCAAAAGCTGAAAGAATATTCGAAAAAAGGGAAAATTATTGCAGCAATCTGTGCAGCGCCAATTGTCCTACATAGGGCAGGATTGCTGAAAAAGAAAAAGTTTACTTGTTATCCCGGTTTTGAAGATGAAATTAACGACGGGGTTTATACAGGAGCGATAGTTGAAAAAGATGGAAAAATCATCACGGGTTGTGGTGCAGCTGCAAGTTTCGAATTTGCTTATACAATAGCAGAAGCATTAGGAACAGATACCTCCGCACTTCGAGAAGGGATGCAGTACAATAAGCTTTTTTAAAAAATAATGTTAGAAAGATTTGTTCTATTTTTAGGACAAATCTTTTTTGTTACAAAAATATTACAATGTTACAAAAATGTTAAATGAATAACTTGATTTTTCCTTGGAAATTTGAGAGAATAAAGTATCAAAATCGACGTAATCTGTATTAGAAATTAGGGAAATATATGAGAAAAGAAGAAATTAATCAAGTAGTGAAGAAGTTACGTAGTAAAGGAGTTCGTATTACCCCTCAAAGAGTGGCAATGCTTGAATTTTTAGCTAGCGTGGATACTCATCCAACTGCGGAAGAGATTTATACTGAATTAACAAGAGAATATCCTCAAGTCAGTGTGGCGACAGTATATAACAATTTAAACCTGTTTATTAAAGAGGGTGTTGTTAAAGAATTAATGTATGGAGATAGTGCAAGCCGATACGATTTTGATTTAGGGCAACATTATCATGCTGTTTGCGATGTTTGTGGGAAAGTAGTGGATTTATATTATCCAATTTTAGATGATGTTGAAAAAGCAGCAGAACAATTAACAGGGTTTAAAGTTAGAGGACATCGAATGGAAGTTTATGGTGTTTGTCCGGACTGTCAGAAAAAAGAAAAATAGTATTTAATAAGGGGTCGTGGAGAATGGAGAAGGTCATTCAACGAAGAGCCAATAATGGCAAAGAAAAACATCCAAAAAAAGAAAATAAATATACACAAAATCCTGAAGAAATGCTAGAGACTGATTTGAAGGAAGAGGCAGTTCAAGAGGAGAATCAAGAGAACCAACGATTCGGTGGGAAGGATTCAAAAAAGAAAAGACCGAAGAAGAAAATTCCTAAAACCATTTTTTGGGTGATAGGAGTTTTGACTCTAGCTATTTTAGTATTTGAATTATTAACGATTCATCGTATTATGGCAGATCAATTTAATGAAGAAGAATTAAAACGTATTATTCAAGTTGAACAAGACGATACAAAAAAATATAACGAAAATTTTACGGTTAAAGATGAAACGAATGGGAATATTGAAATTCAGGAATTAATCCCTACAGATAGTACTGGTAATGAAGTTACGGCTATTGCTGAGCAGATTTCGACTTTAAAACAAACGGTAATAGAAAAATACGCGGGAGCCTCTAAGAAAACTTTGATTTTCTTGAAAGCTTATCAAACAAAGGTTGTTTCAAACGTGAATGATATTCATTACTATGTATCTGTATATCAACAAAAGGATCGTGGTTTTGAACAGCTAGAATTTTCGGAGTTAACACATCAACTTGTTTTCGCAGATACTTTACAACCATTTGAAATTTCAAAACTCTTTAATAATGATTTAGCAGTATCTAACTTCTTTGTAAAGAAAGCATTAGATGAATCTAAAGTAGATGGATTATCTGATAATCTAACAGAAAAAATTACTTCTCAATTTAAAGATAATAATTGGAAGAAACTAGATACATCAATCATTCAAAATGGAATTCGCATAAAATACAAAGATGCAAACGATTCAGATGCAGAATGGACAATTCCTTTTACCGAGCTTTTTGCATATATGAATGAAAATATGATTCCGGAAACAGAGAAAGAGAACTATACAAAATATCTTGCAACTGTTAAAGAAAAACTAGGTAAGAAGAGAATTGCATTGTCGTTTGATGACGGCCCCCGACCTGAAACAACGCCAAGAGTACTAGAAATTCTAAAAAAATATAACGCGCATGCAACATTTTATATCGTAGGTGGTCATGTAGAAGGTAATGAGTCTATTATTAAGCAAATTGTGGCTGAAGGGCACGAACTTGGAAACCATAGTTATAGTCATCCTTTATTACCAAAGAAATCTGCAGACGAAGTGTATAAAGAGGTTCATAACACTTCAGACCTCATTGCCAAAGCTTCAGGTGGTTTAAGACCAATGAGTTTACGTCCGCCATATGGTGGTTTTGATAAAATGGTAGCTGAGCAAGCAGGCATTGCTATAGTGAACTGGTCGATTGACTCGCTAGACTGGAAATATAGAGATGCAGCCAAAACAATTGAGCAAATTAAGGAAAATGCTCATAATGGTGGAATCTTATTGATGCATGATATTCATGAAGAATCAGTAGAGGCATTACCAACAATTATTGAATACTTACAAGCAGAAGGTTACGAATTGGTGACTGTAGATGAATTGATGGCAGGACAACCATTAAAACCAAATCATGCATATTTTAACCGTGTTGATATTCAAAAAATAGATTAAGAAGCTTGCAATTTTACTGAAAATAAGGTACATTGAATAAGTGCTTAATGCACAGACCTTTTACAGAGTTTTGCGAATCACCAACGTTTTACTCAGTACAAGGCATAAATTAAAAGAAAGAGGTGTTTAGAAATGGCAATTTCTAAAGAAAAGAAAAACGAAATCATCAAAGAGTATGCATTACACGAAGGAGACACTGGTTCACCAGAAGTACAAATCGCTGTATTAACTTACGAAATCAACCACTTAAATGACCACATCCGTGTTCATAAAAAAGACTTCCACTCAAACCGTGGATTAATGAAAAAAGTTGGTCACCGTCGTAACTTATTAGCATACTTACGTAACAAAGATGTTCAACGTTACCGTGAATTAATCAACCGTTTAGGCTTACGTCGTTAATCTTAAACAAATGGAAGAACTCCCATGCATTCGTGCTTGGGAGTTTTTTAATGGATATTTATTATAGAAAAATAAGAAGATCAATATAACTTATAATTTATAAGTTATATTGCAAAATACAAATGATTAAAAAAGGCACAAGTCCCAATTATTTGGAACTTGTGCCTTACTATTTTACATTTCTTTTATAGAGTGATCAATGATTTGTCTGTAACACATCATATTTTTATTATTGTACGATTTAATCACGTTTCGTAACAATTTAAAGGAAGAACGTCCTAACTCTAATGTATGAATATCAACATAAGCATCAATTCGAACAGAAGGTTGTACCGAGTCAAAAGTGATAATAGGCAAATGAATTTGTTTTTCATTTAAATATCGGACAGCTCCTTCTGTAAAAAGAGAGTCTGCTGTTACTAGACCATCAATGTTTCCTTCTTTAAGAAGTTCTTTTAAAGTATGGTATCCTTGTTCCCTCGTAAATTCAGATACTTGAGCAATAAGGCTATCATTTATTGGGATATCATATTTTTTTAGAGCTTTTTCATATCCTTTTAGTCGGTCTCGAGATACAAATAATTGGTCGCGACCACCGATGAATGCAATAGATTTTGCTCCTTTTTGAATAATATATTCTGTTGCATCAAATCCCGCTTTTTCATTATTATTATCAACAAATGAAATAAGAGGGGATAATGTTTTTCCGATTACAACAGCCGGAAATTCTTGTTCAATTGCAAATTCAACAAGGGGGTCCTCAATTTCCCCGTACAGGAAGACGAGTCCATCTACACGTTTTCCAAGAATCGTATCTTTTAGAATGGCTAAACGTTGATTTGTATCTTTTCCAGTACATAATTGTATCGAATATTGATGGTCCGCTGCTGTTTGCGAAATTCCTCGAATTACCGCAGGGAAAAATGAATTTTGATAAAAGATATCTGAGTCTTTGGGAAGAACAACACCGATGACATTTGTTTTATTACTTGCTAAGCTTCTTGCATTAACATTGGGATGATAATTCAGTGAAGCCATGGCCTCACGTACTTTTTTCTTCGTCGCTTCACTTATACTAGATTTGTCTTGAAGTACTCTTGTAACAGTAGAAGGAGAGACTCCAGAAAGCTTTGCAACATCCTTAATAGTGGATGCCATCTATATTCCTCCTTTCCTAGTAGAGTGATTATTGAAATAAAAAATCTGGGCATGAAAACTGTTATTTTCACGCCCAGAGCATTTAAGGAACTATGATTTGATTGCTCCGTCAACCATACCTTTCATGATATGTTTTTGAGCGAATAGGAATAAGATGATTACTGGTAACATAATCAGTAATGTAGATGTTAGAATCATATCCCATTGTTTTGTAAATGATCCTGCAAAGTTTGATACCGCGATCGGTAATGTTTGAATCGCATTTCCTTTACCAAGTAATAGAAGTGGTAATAGGAAGTCGTTCCAAATCCAGATACCGTTCAAGATTAAGATTGTAACGTAGATGGGTTTTAAGATTGGAAGTACTACGTAGAAGAATGTTTGCATTTTGTTACATCCATCTAATTCCGCAGCTTCTTCGATTTCTAAAGGCACCCCTTTAATGAATCCGTGGAACATGAATACTGATAGTGACATACCGAAACCAGTATACGCTAAGATAATCCCTGGATAAGAACGTAATAAGCTAAATCCAAATAATGGGGTAGTAATCGCATCACTTAAAACTTTAAACCAAGTAACAAGTGGATACATTACGACTTGGAAAGGAATAACCATTGAAGCTACGAAAATGAAGAAAATCACTGTCGAAGCTTTTGAACGGAAACGAACAAGTCCCCATGCAGCAAGAGCCGAAAATAGAGTGATCGTGAAAAGAGAAATCACAGTAATAATCGTTGATGATAAAAATGATGATGGGTAATTGATGGAAGGGTTATTCCAAATTGTAACGATATTAGTCCATAGTTGACCAAAACTTGCAGGTAAAGCTAACGGATCTGAAAGAATATCAGCAGAGCTTTTGGCTGAGTTAATCACTAAAAGAACGATTGGACTCAAAAATAGTAAGAAAAGGATGACTCCTAAGATTTCTAGAAGTAAGATTCCCATTTTTTGTTTTTTCATTATAAGTCAATCTCCTTCCGTTTAGTGATTGAAGTTTGAATCAAGCTGATAACTACTAAGATAAAGAATAAAATAACTGCACGAGCTTGACCTAAAGCCATTAAGTTGTCACCTGAGGCAGTGTTGTAAATATTCATTGTAATAAACTCAGTACTTTGGATGGCTTTGTCATGCCATAGTAGAGAAGGTCCACCACCTGTTAATGAGAAGTTCACATCGAAAATCTTGAATGAGTTTGTAATAGTCAAGAAGAGCGATACAGTGAACGCTGGCATTACCATTGGAATGATAATGTGACGTAGACGTTGCCATGCATTTGCACCGTCAAGTGAAGCAGATTCTACTAAACTTGAAGGTACGTTTTGTAAAGCTGCAAAGTAAATCATCATAATATAACCAGCATATTGCCATGTGTTTGTAATGATTAATGCAGTCACAGCTAATTTCACATCTCCAAGGAACAAGTTATCGATTAAGAATTGGCTACCGATTAATTGTCCTAATGCAGGGAATACTGAGTTATAGATGAATTGCCAAATATAACCAAGAACAAGTCCCCCGATTAAGTTTGGAATAAAGAATCCTGCGCGGAATATATCTTTTAATTTAATCTTGCTAGATACAAGTAAGGCAAGACTAAATGAAACAATGTTTACCACGACAACGTTGAATAACGCAAAAATCACAGTAATCATTAAAGAATATTGGAAGCGAGTGTCAGCCAAACTTTCTGTAAAGTTTTTTAGACCTACAAATTGTAGGTTGGTTTGTGTAACGCTCTTCCAGTCGGTTAATGAATAGTAGAACCCTAAGAAGAAAGGCACAATAATAACGAGTGCAAAAATGATAAATGCTGGTAAAACTAATCTATAAAAATTGCGTTTTGCACGATCATCTCTGCTTAAGGCTTTCTTGTTTTTAGACATGAGAGAGTTCCTCCTTTTAATAATTTCCAGGTGGGGTAGCACCTGTATGTATACCTATTGTAGCACATAACCCACAGCCACTAAAAGGCAGCTGTGGGTTTGTTTACTACAATATTATTGATTATTTTTTAATCAAGCTTGGCACTTCTTTAATTTGGTTGATAATTAATTCTTGGAATTTAGCTTTATCAATTGAACCTTGAGCATATTGACCGTAAATTGGTCCTAATTTGTTCATTAAGAAGTTGTCAGGCATGAAGTATGGGTTGTCAAATGAGTAAACAGGTTTTTTAGCGCTAACCCATTCTGCTAAGAAACGAGATAATGGAGCAGATGGTTTCTCAGTAGTGTTAGCAAATGGAGAAATCATGTTCGCTTTGTTTACGATGTAGTCTTGACCTTCTTTAGTATCAGCTAAGTCGTTGAAGAATTTGTTGATAGAATCTAAAGCTTTAGTATCTTTGTTCACTACATAGTAAGAAGGAGCACCGATGAATAATCCATCAGCATTTTTATCTTTACCTAAAGTTTGATAAGGAATGAATCCCATTTCGAAGTTAGCATTTAATTGTTTTAAGTTAGGATCTTTCCAGTTACCTTGGTGTAGGAAAGCAGCTTTTCCTGAAGCAAATGCTGAGTCCATATCTTCTTGAGTACCAACTGTTAAGAGTTTCTTATCAGTATGTTTGAATAATAATTCAACCCAGTTAGTGTAGTTTTCTAAACGAGTTTTATCCATTTCACCTTTAAGCACTTGGTTTGTAACTGAACGATCACCATTTGGAAGACCACTACTTAAGTAAGCACCGAAGTCATGGATACCCATGATCCAAGTTTCACCTTCTTTAGTTGCTGTAGCAACAACAGTAGATAATCCTAATTCATCTTTTTTACTTTCTAAAGTAGCCATTGCTTTCTCAACTGCTTCAAAAGAAGTTAGAGTAGCAGGATCAATTCCAGCTTTAGTTAAGATTTCTTTGTTGTAAGCTAATCCGTATCCTTCTACAGATACTGGGAATCCGTATACGTCGTTACCTTGTTTAAATTCAAACTCAGTTTTATCAATCCAGTCACCTTTTAATGGTTGTAGGTTGTCTTTCCACAAATCATATCCAGCTTGACCTTCAATTATGAATACGTCTGGTGCAGTACCTGCAGTAAATTCAGTTTTTAGTTGGTCAGAAATCTTACATGAACCAGAACAAGTTTTAATATTAACTTTAACTCCGTTTTTGTCTCCCCATTCTTTAGCATATGCTGTTAGGGCTTCTTGGATTTCGCTCTTATTACTATATAAAGTAAATTCTTTTTTGCTTTCAGAGCCTCCATTAGAAGAGTTTGATTGGTTACCTCCGCTTGCACAGCCTGCTAAAGCTAAACCAGCTAAGCCAACCATTAAAGATTTTTTAAACCATTTGTTTGCCATAATATTTTTCCTCCTTAAAATTCGTTGTAGATTACGCAAACGATTTCTTAACTGGTTTTAGTATACCGCTTCCATAAACCGTTTGCAAGTATTTTGTTAAAAAAAATTAAAGGAATAAAAAATACTGAATATAAGTGGTTTTTGGTTGAATTAAATAGAAATTAAGTTTATTTTATCCTTGTATATTCAAGATGTATTAAAAACTTATAAAATAATACTTGTTTTATTAAAAAAAATACTCTAATATTAAAGCAAACGGTTGCGCGAATTATTGCGCTTACATGGATAAATATACTGATTAAGGAGAGAGGTATCAAATATATGAGCAATAGAGAATCAGGTGTGTTAATGCATATTTCATCATTACCTGGTCAATATGGAATCGGAACTTTCGGTAAATCTGCATTTGATTTTGTAGATTTTCTAGTTCGTACGAAACAGACTTATTGGCAAATTTTACCATTAGGAACAACTAGCTATGGAGATTCTCCATATCAATCTTTTTCGGCTTTTGCTGGAAATACAAACTTTATCGATTTCGATCTTTTAATAGAAGAAGGACTTCTAAGTAAAGAAGATGTTGAGATGAATTGGGGCGCTGAAGAAACAACGGTTGACTACGCATTATTATATGAAAAACGTCGACCTGTTTTAGAAAAAGCAGTGGCTGCTTTTCTATCTAAAGGAAAAACTCCTGCATACGAAAAATTTGTTGCAGAAAAAGCAGAATGGTTAGAGCCATTTGCTGAGTACATGGCGATTAAAGAATTCTTTGATATGAAACCGTGGACAGCTTGGAGCGACGAAGCGATTAAACGTCGTCAAAAAGATGCATTAGCAGAATATCGCTTACGTCTTGCAGAAAAATTAGAGTATCACCGTGTGACACAATTCTTATTTGATGAACAGTGGCATGCTTTGAAAAAATACGCGAATGACAACTTTATTCAAATTATTGGCGATATGCCAATTTATGTAGCTGCGGACAGTGTGGAAATGTGGGCAACACCACATTACTTCAAAACTGATGCAGAAGGAAATCCACTTTGTGTTGCTGGATGTCCTGCAGATGATTTTTCTCCGCTAGGTCAATTATGGGGGAATCCAATTTATAATTGGGAAGCAATGAAAGAAGATGGGTTCACTTGGTGGAGCAAACGACTAAAAGCGAGCTTTGAATTGTTTGATGTGGTTCGTATTGACCACTTTAGAGGTTTCTCAGCTTATTGGGAAATTCCAGCAGAGGCTGAAAATGCAACAATTGGGAAATGGGTGAAGGGCCCAGGATATGATTTGTTTAAAGCAGTAAAGGAACAAATTGGAGATCTGCCGATTATTGCTGAAGATTTAGGATTTATGGATGAAGATGTCATCAATCTTCGTGAAGCTACTGGTTTCCCAGGAATGAAAATTCTGGAATTTGGATTTATGGGTGAAAATCCTAAGAGTGGAGATTTACCTCATCATTATCCAGTCAATGCGGTTGCCTATACAGGAACACATGATAATGATACAGTATTAGGATGGTATAAGTCGGTTCCAACAGAAACAAGAGAATTTTGTAATCGTTACTTAAATCGACGTGATGAGGAACCAATTAGCTATGCTTTACTACGTGGGTTATATGGTTCGGTTAGTCGAATGACAGTTGCAACAATGCAAGATCTACTACAATTAGATGAGACGGCTCGTATGAACATTCCAAGTACGCTCGGAGGAAACTGGGTATGGAGAATGACCACAGAGCAGTTAACAGAGGCTGTAGAAGAATTCTTACTTGGGATTACTGAATTGTATGATCGTGCGAACCCACATCATGATGAAGTGGAAATTGAAGAGGAGTTAGTAGAGGAAGAAAAGTAACCTCACGCAAACCAAAAAGGAGAGAACAATGAAAAATTTTAAACAATATGTAGAAGGAAACTTAGAAAAGTCTTTAAAAGACTGCACAAAAGAAGAAGTTTACTTAGCATTATTACAATTTACGAAAGAAAAAAGTGCAGCCTTACCACAAAACAATGGTAAGAAAAAAGTGTATTACATTTCTGCTGAGTTCTTAATCGGTAAATTATTATCAAACAATCTAATTAACTTAGGGCTTTACGATGAAGTGAAAGAAGTGCTATCAGAAGCTGGACATTCATTAGCTGAAATCGAAGAAATCGAATTAGAACCATCTTTAGGGAATGGTGGTCTAGGACGTCTAGCTGCGTGTTTCCTTGATTCCATCGCAACGCTTGGATTAACGGGAGACGGTGTTGGATTAAACTACCACTATGGCTTATTCGAACAAAAATTCAAAGATAACCAACAAGATGCTGTGCCAAACGTTTGGTTAACACCTGAAAGCTGGTTAGTTCCAACAGAAACTTCTTATAAAGTACCGTTTGCTGACTTTACATTGACTTCAAAAATGTTTGATATCGATGTTTTAGGATATGAACAATCAACTAAAAATAAATTACACTTATTCGATGTGGATTCAATTGACGAGTCTTTAGTTTCAAGTGATTCAATTGAGTTTGATAAAACTCAAATCGCTAAAAACTTAACATTATTCTTATATCCAGATGATAGTGATGAAGCAGGACACTTACTACGTATTTATCAACAATACTTCATGGTAAGTAATGGGGCTCAATTATTAATCGACGAAGCACTTGCTAAGGGAAGTAACTTACACGACTTAGCGGAATACGCAACAGTTCAAATTAACGATACGCACCCATCAATGGTGATTCCTGAATTAATTCGTTTACTTGGGGAACGTGGAATTGAATTTGATGAAGCAGTGGAAATCGTATCCGCAATGACAGCTTATACAAACCACACAATCTTATCAGAAGCGTTAGAAAAATGGCCTTTAGCATACTTAGAAAAAGTAGTGCCACATTTAGTGCCAATTATTAAAGAATTAGACGCTCGCGTAAAAGCAAAATATGAAGATCCATCAGTAGCCATCATCGACGAACAGGACCGTGTTCACATGGCGCATATGGATATTCACTACGGATATAGCGTAAACGGTGTTGCGGCACTGCATACAGATATCTTAAAAGAAAGTGAATTAAAGAATTTCTACGAAATCTATCCTGAGAAATTTAACAATAAAACAAATGGGATTACATTCCGTCGTTGGTTAATGCATGCCAACCCAGAACTAGCTAAATTATTAGATGAAACAATTGGAACAGAGTGGCGTAAGGATGCTTCTAAATTAGAAGCGTTGAAAGCTTTCCGTCATGATGCGATTGTTCGCGAAAAATTAGACAAGATTAAACGTGATAACAAGAAACGTTTAAGTGTTTACTTGCAAGAAAAGCAAGGCATCACAGTGAATGAAAATTCTATTTTTGATATCCAAATCAAACGTATGCACGAATATAAACGTCAACAAATGAACGCTTTATATGTGATTCATAAATATTTAGATATCAAGAGCGGAAACATTCCAGCTAGACCAATCACAATTATCTTTGGTGGTAAAGCTGCACCTGCTTACGTGATTGCGCAAGACGTCATTCATTTAATTCTTTCATTATCTGAATTAATCGCAAATGACCCAGAAGTAAGCCCACACTTACAAGTCGTAATGGTTGAAAACTACAACGTAACAGCAGCAACACACTTAATTCCAGCATGTAATATTTCTGAACAAATTTCACTTGCTTCAAAAGAAGCTAGTGGAACAGGTAATATGAAATTCATGCTAAACGGGGCATTAACTCTTGGTACTGAAGACGGTGCGAATGTGGAAATCCACGAACTTGTTGGTGACGACAATATCTATATCTTCGGTGAAAAGAGTAATGAAGTCATTGCGCACTATGAAAAAGGCGATTACAACGCTGGCGAGTTTGCTAAGAGAGATGCAATCCGTCCATTAGTAGAATTCGTGAAGAGTGACGCTTTACTTGAAGTAGGAAATAAAGAACGTCTAGAACGTCTATACAACGAGTTAACTACAAAAGACTGGTTCATGACCTTATTAGACTTAGAAGATTACATTGAAACAAAAGAACGTATGTATCGCGATTTCGAAAACAGAGACGAATGGAATGCTAAAGTGGTGACAAACATCGCAATGGCCGGCTTCTTCTCAAGTGACCGTACAATCGAAGACTACAACCGTGACATTTGGAAATTAAACTAAATCGATTGAATGAAGGGACACGGTGAATTCCATGCAAATTAAAAACGAAGCAATGCTGATCACTTACTCAGACAGCATGGGAAGCAATATGAAGGACTTAAAAGGCGTTTTGGATAAATATTTCCAAGGCGCCATTGGTGGGGTCCATTTATTACCATTTTTCCCATCAACAGGGGATAGAGGATTCGCTCCAAGCGACTACACTCGTGTAGATCCAACACTTGGAACATGGGAAGATGTGGATGCTCTAGGGGAACAATATTATTTAATGTTTGACTTCATGATTAACCATATTTCTCGTGAGTCTAAGTTTTTCCAAGATTTTGTAAAAAATCACGAAAATTCACCTTACAAAGATATGTTTATTCGTATCCATGAGTTCTTCCCAGAAGGACGTCCAAACCAAGCGGATATCGACTTGATTTATAAACGTAAAGATAAAGCGCCATTCCAAACTGTTCATTTTGCGGATGGAACGACTGAAGAAGTATGGAACACATTCGGGGAAGAGCAAATCGACCTTGATGTTCGTAAAGAAATCGTGAAAGAGTTTATTCGTGAAACGATTAAAGATATGGCAAGTCACGGATGCTCATTAATTCGTTTAGACGCATTTGCTTATGCAGTAAAGAAACTCGATACAAACGACTTCTTCGTAGAGCCAGATATTTGGGATTTATTAAATGAAGTTCGTGATGAAGCAGCGAAATACCAAGTGGAATTGCTTCCTGAAATTCATGAGCATTATTCAATTCAAATGAAGATTGCAGACCATGATTACTTCGTTTATGACTTTGCATTACCAATGGTAGTGTTATATTCACTATATTCAGGTAAATCAAATCGATTAGCCAACTGGTTACAAATGAGTCCGATGAAGCAATTTACAACACTGGATACGCATGACGGAATCGGTGTCGTGGATGCTAGAGACTTATTAACAGATGAAGAGTTAGATTACACTTCAAACAAATTATACGATGTAGGCGCCAACGTAAAACGAATCTACTCAAGTGAAAAGTACAATAACTTAGATATCTATCAAATTAACAGCACATACTACAGTGCTTTAGGAAATGATGATGCAAGTTACTTATTATCACGTGTGTTGCAATGTTTTGCGCCTGGTATTCCACAAATTTACTACGTGGGATTACTTGCTGGAGAAAATGACATCGAGTTATTAGAATCTTCAAAAGAAGGTCGCAACATCAACCGTCATTATTACACTTTAGAAGAAATCGACCGTGAAGTAGAACGTCCAGTCGTGAAAAAACTAATCAACTTATTACGCTTTAGAAATACATCAAAAGCGTTTGATTTAGAAGGTTCTTTTGAAGTAGAAACTCCAACTGAAAACACAATCGTGATTACACGTAAAGATGCTTCTGGTGCTGCCGAAGCACGTCTTGAAGCAAACCTAGAAACAAAAGAATTCACTATTTTCGAACAAGGAAATGTAGTCACTCTTTAATTTCTTCATTCGTAAATAACAATAGTAAGATGAGTGAGTTTATTCTCTAGAAAAGAGAATAACTCACTCGTTTTTTGTTTACAAAAAAATAGTACTTAATGGGCAGTTATGGTAAAATGACTCTGTATGACAAACTTTGTATCTTCTGGAGTCACCTTACTTTAGAAATAAAAGCGCTCGAACGCGTCGAACGTTTTCATTTCTAAAAGTAGGTCTGGAGGATACGTAAATAAGAGAAAAGGAGATTAGTTATGTCAGAAAAGAAAGTTTTTAGCTATAACTGGGGCGGACGTCAATTACAAGTTGAAATCGGCCAATTAGCAAAGCAAGCCAATGGTGCAGTGTTAGTACGTTACGGTGATACTGTTGTTTTAACAGCGGCTGTTGGTACAAAACAAGCAAAAGATACAGATTTCTTCCCGTTAACAGTAAACTATGAAGAAAAAATGTATGCTGCTGGTAAAATCCCTGGAGGTTTTATCAAACGTGAAGGTCGCCCAAGCGAACATGCTACTCTTACAGCGCGTCTTATTGACCGTCCAATTCGTCCAATGTTTGCGGAAGGTTTCCGTAACGAAGTACAAATCACAAATACGGTAATGTCAGTAGATCCTAACTGCCCACCAGAAATGGCTGCAATGTTTGGTTCTTCATTAGCATTATGTATTTCAGATATTCCATTTGATGGACCAATTGCTGGGGTAGACGTAGGTCGTGTAAACGGTGAATACGTGATTAACCCAACTACTGAACAAAAAGACAACTCAGATATCGAATTATCTGTAGCCGGTACAGCAACTGCGATCAACATGGTAGAAAGTTCAGCTAAAGAAGTGAACGAAGAAGATATGCTTGGAGCATTATTATTTGGTCACGAAGAAATCAAAAAATTAGTGGCTTTCCAAGAAGAAATCGTTCGCGAAGTTGGTAAAGAAAAAATGGAAGTGACTTTACTTTCATTCGATTCAGCTATCGAAGCACAAGTAAAAGATTTATTCAGCCAAGCCATGGTTCACGCGATTCAAACAGAAGAAAAATTAGCGCGTGAAGCAAACATCGAAAAAGTGAAAGAAACAGCCATCGAGCACTTCGAAGCTGTCTTAGAAGAAAATGATGAAAAAGCTGGACTTCTAAAACAAGTTTCTCAATTAGTCGATAATTTAGAAAAAGACGAAGTACGTCGTTTAATCACTGAAGAAAAAGTACGTCCTGATGGTCGTAAGATTGACGAAATTCGTCCATTAGCTTCAGAAATCGACTTATTACCTCGGGTTCACGGTTCAGGTTTATTCACTCGTGGACAAACGCAAGCATTAACTTCAGCAACACTTGCACCTCTTGGAGAATACCAAGTGATTGATGGTTTAGGAATCGAAGAAGGAAAACGATTCATTCACCACTACAACTTCCCACAATTCTCTGTAGGTTCAGTTGGTCGTGCTGGTAGCCCAGGTCGTCGTGAAATTGGTCACGGTGCACTAGGGGAACGTGCGTTGAAACAAGTGATTCCAAGTCCTGAAGACTTCCCATACACAATCCGTCTTGTATCAGAAGTATTAGAATCAAACGGTTCTTCTTCTCAAGCAAGTATTTGTGCGGGAACATTAGCATTGATGGCTGCCGGTGTGCCAATTAAAGCACCTGTAGCAGGTATCGCGATGGGTCTTATTTCTGACGGTACAAACTACACAGTCTTAACAGATATCCAAGGGTTAGAAGACCACTTAGGAGACATGGACTTTAAAGTAGCCGGAACTAAAGACGGAATTACAGCTCTTCAAATGGATATTAAGATTCAAGGGATTACAGAACAAATCTTACGTGAAGCCCTAACACAAGCGAAGAAAGCACGTTTTGAAATTCTTGAAGAATTAACATCAACAATTGCTGAACCTCGTAAAGAGTTAAGCCCATATGCACCTAAGATTGAAATGATTTCTATCCACCCTGATAAGATTAAAGTGGTTATCGGACGTGGTGGTGAAACAATCAATTCTATCATCGACGAAACAGGCGTTAAAATCGATATCGACCAAGAAGGTCACGTATCAATCGCTTCTACAGATGCTGCGATGATCCAACGTGCAAAAGAAATCATTGAAGATTTAACACGTGAAATCGAAGTTGGACAAGTATACGAAGGAACAGTGCGCCGTATCGAAAAATTCGGTGCATTCGTTGAAATTGCTAAAGGAAAAGATGGATTAGTTCATATTTCTGAATTAGCGTACGAACGCGTTGGTAAAGTAGAAGATGTACTAGCTCTAGGCGATAAAGTAACGGTTAAAGTTATCGAAATCGACGGACAAGGACGTATTAACTTATCACGTAAAGTATTACTACCAAAAGAAGATAAAGAGTAAGTATTACGGATTCTTTAATAAATGAAATTTTAAAACACTTCCTACATCAGTGTGATTGTCATACTGATGTAGGAAGTGTTTTTTTCTTCTCAAAAAAACGATCTTATTCCAAGTGCTTTGGAGTAAGATCGTTACTATTTGGTATTTAATTTTAGTGAAGGACTTTATTTAAGAAGTTTTGAGTACGTTCGTTTTGTGGGTTACCAAATACTTCCTCAGGAGTTCCTTCTTCGATGATATAACCGCCATCCATAAAGATAACGCGATCACTAACCTCACGCGCAAACCCCATCTCGTGCGTTACCACAACCATCGTCATCCCTTCTTTAGCTAGGTTTTGCATTACTTCTAATACATCTCCAACCATCTCTGGGTCCAGTGCTGAAGTGGGTTCATCGAATAGTAACATTTTTGGTTTCATTGCAAGCGCGCGGGCAATAGCTACACGTTGCTTTTGACCACCTGAAAGAGATTTAGGAGAGACGTCGGCTTTATCTGCAAGTCCTACCATGCCAAGTAGTTCCATCGCATGTTCTGTTGCAGCTTCCTTTGTCTCACGACCTAATTCTACTGGGGCAAGAATGATATTTTCAAGAACGCTTAGGTGAGGAAAGAGGTTGAAGTGTTGGAACACCATTCCGATTTCCTCACGAACTTTATTTAAGTTAGTTTTCTTATCTGTTAAATCATGACCGTCAATGATAATATGACCGCTATTAATTTTTTCAAGACGGTTTAAACAACGAAGAAAAGTTGATTTACCAGAACCAGAAGGTCCGATAATACAAACGACTTCGCCTTCCTCAATAGAAAGGTCGATGGATTTTAATACTTCTAAGTTGCCATATTTCTTTTGTAGTTTTTGAACTTCGATAATAGCCATTATTTTAAATTCCTTTCTAAGTGAGCTGAAAGTTTCGTTAATAGAACAATTACGATTAAGTACATCACGCCGACGATTAACCACATTTGACTTGATTGTAAGTTACGAGCGATGATGACTTTACCTGTTTGTGTTAATTCGGCGATACCGATAATTGAAAGGATAGAAGTGTCCTTCAATGTGATAACGAATTGGTTGATGAATGAAGGTACCATAATTCGAATAGCTTGGGGTAAGATAACTTTTTGCATGCTTTTTGAATATGGCAGACCTAAACTCATACAAGCTTCGTATTGTCCTTTATCAACGGCTTGGATACCCCCACGGATAATTTCTGCGATATAAGCGGAAGCATTCAAGCTTAAGGTGATAACACCTGCTACGAACGGTTGCATCGTAATATCGAAAGCTTGTGGAATTCCAAAGTAAATGAAGAACGTTAATACAATTAACGGAACACCGCGGATGATATCAATGTAAAATCCTGCGATTGCTTGAACGATATTGTTTTGGCTGGTTTTCATTAAACCGAAGATAATACCGATTAAACTTGCAAAGATTAAAGCAACAACCGTTAATACAATCGTATTCCATAAACCAGTTGCAAGAGTTTTCCAGTTTGTTTTAATTAAACCTAGAATGCTTGTTGCTTCTGTGTTTTCACTAGCATTCGTAGTGTATTTGTTGATGATTTCATCATACTTACCGCTTTCTTTTAGTTTTTTCAAACCATTGTTGAAAGCAGTGATCAATTCAGCATTTTCACCTTTATTTACAGCAACACCATATTCTGTTTTGTTTTCGTTATGGTCTGTCATTTTTAAAGGTAAGTTGTTTGATGTGATTGAGTAGGCAAGTACTGGATAGTCTTCAAATAAAGCGTCGCTGTTTCCTACCATTACATCTTGGTACATACTTGATGAATCTTCAAAAGTTGTGATTGTAAAGCCATATTTACTCTTGATAGATTCAGCATAAGTGGCACCTTGTGTTCCTAATTTAACGGCAACTTTTTTTCCTTTTAAATCAGAAAGGCTTGTGATGTCAGAGTTTTTTGAAACTCCCATTCCGATTCCGCTGTCATAGTAACTATCTGTGAAGTTGAATTTTTGTTTACGTTCATCAGTAATTCCCATTCCAGCCATAACAGCGTCTACTTGTCCAGCTTCTAGGGCTTGAACAGCTGCATTAAAGCCAAGAGCCTTAAATTCTACTTCGAAGCCTTCAGCCTCTGCGATACTCTTCATTAATTCAATATCAATTCCGACATATTCACCATTTGTATCTTGGTATTCAAATGGTGCGAATGTAATATCTGTTGCGATTACATATTTTTTAGTTTCTGCTTTTACAGAATTTGTCGGAGAAACGAGGGATAGAAGAGTCATCAATAGAGTGACTAGAACAGCTCCCAAGCTAAATTTCTTTATGTTCATACATATTCCTCCAAATCTACCTTATGTAAAAGGTTTTTCCATTATATGGAAGATTTTCTGAAAATGCAAAAATCAACTCTCATCTCATGTTACATTATATAACATAGCAGTCGATGAATAAAAAATCTCTTCTCTAATAAAAGAGAAGAGAATCATCATTATTTTTCTTCTTCAAGGACACGCCAAATCGCTTTTGCCACACCGCCGTTAACATTGGTGTCTGTCACAAAATCAGCAACAGCTTTAACTGCCTCTGGAGCATTTCCCATCGCAACACCGATTCCAGCATCATGAATCATCGAAACATCATTAAAATTATCGCCGATAGCAAAAGTTTGTTTCATGGATAATCCAAGTGTTTCGGCGTAGTGGGCAACAGCAATGCCTTTTTGTGCATCTTTATGGTTAATTTCCAAATCGGTATAAAATGCGGAAGTGACCACGAGATTTGGATGCACTTGATTGATATGCTCACGAATAGGTTTGAAATAAGTAGGTCCATCATCGTGTGATACGATAATCTTGAACACTTTAATATCCGGAATCGATAGCACTTCTTCAGAAGTAGTAACATCGGTTGCTTCTAAAAGAATTTTTAGCTGCTTAATTTCTTCCTTTAGTTGCTCAGGTGTTAAATTGTTTCTTTCCACCTTTTTTCGTTCAATTACCTTGTTGATAAAGAGAGCGTAGTTCTTTCTAAAGTTTCCTTCAGAAGTTACAAGTTGCCAATCCAAGTCAATCGAATCGAAGTAGTCCAATAGGGTATAGACGGTGTCATGGGGAATGGTTACTTCCCAAATAATGTCATGTTTTTTATCGAAAATCTGAGCGCCATTCATCGCAATCACAGGAAGATGTAATTCGGCTTGTTCGAGTGCGAAATTGGCCTGGAGATAATCACGTCCGGTACAAACGATGAAGTGTTTTCCTAATTTTTGCAATTTGCGAATAGCTTTGACGTTGTTTTTATGAATCTCTACATGATTTGTGAGGAGAGTACCGTCCATATCCGATGCAAATAATTTTATCATAAGAGTAGACCTTCTATTTCATTTCGTTTAGATGATTTTGTAACGTTTGAATTTTATCTTGAATGCGTCTGAAGCGAGGTTTATTTTCCAATTGGAATTTTGTTACTTCTTCTTGAATAGAGTTCACAACTGCCATTGTTTGTGGAACAATCACGTCTTGGATTTCTTTAATCCCTCTTTCAAGGGTTGCTTTTCCGTTATGAATAACCGCGACTTCTTGACTAACTTCCTGAATCTGTTTGGATAAGATTTCACGGTTTTCTTTTCCGCTTCTTGGGTTGCTTAATAAGGCAACGACACCACCGATGACACTACCAAAAATAAAACCTTTTAGAAATTTACTCATTGATTATGCCTCCATTTGTTCGCGGATTGATTGCGCAATTTTTGCTAATACTTCTGAATTTGGATTTGTTGGTTCCCATTTTAATCCAAAACCATCTTCTTTTGTATAACGTGGAATAAGATGGATATGAGAGTGGAAGACGCTTTGGTAAGCCAATTCACCATTGTTACTTAAAATATTTAATCCTTTAATATCTGGGTTTGATGCTTGAACGGCACGTGCAATTTTAGGAATACGTGCAAAAACTGCGCTTGCTAAGTCTTCATCATATTCGAAGATATTGGCAACATGTTTTTTAGGAACAACCAGTGTGTGTCCTGGTGTCACTTGAGAAATGTCAAGGAACGCGAGTACTACGTCATCTTCATACACGATATGTGCCGGAATTTCTTTATTAATAATTTTATCAAAAATACAATCTGTCATGGTATTTCCTCCTTGAGTTTGTACCTCTATCGTATCAAAAAAAGCCTTGAAATGAAAGGATTGCAGAACGGAGATTTGTTATTTTGTCCCTAGAACGAATTCACTCGATTATAGTTTACTGAATTTGAGAAAGTGCATTTATATAGCGTTCTTTCACACTTTTTTGGCTTTATGGTATAATGAAGAGAATAGTTAGATAGGAGAAATTATATGTCACTACAATTAAACAATGTAACTGCAGGATATACAAAAGTTCCTGTCATTACAGACATCACTTTTGATGTAAATCCTGGTGAAATTTGTGGGCTTATCGGGCTCAATGGTGCCGGGAAGAGTACGACGATTAAAACGATTATTGGGCAACTTACCCCTTTTAGCGGAAGAGTGGAAGTGGAGAAGCTTAGTATCCTCGAAAACCAACGAGGCTACCGTCAGTCGATTGCGGTCATTCCAGAAAGTCCAGTTCTTTATGAAGAATTGACGTTTAGAGAGCATATTGAATTTGTGGCTCGTTCATATAACCAAATGAACGAAGAAACAATGGCCCATGCAATGGAACTCGTGGAAGCATTTCGTTTAACGAAGCAATTGGATTGGTTCCCAGCGTATTTTTCAAAAGGGATGAAGCAAAAAGTACTCATCGTCTGTGCATTAATGCTAGACGTGCCTGTTTATGTGGTTGATGAGCCATTTTTAGGACTTGATCCACTTGGGATTCGTACCTTACTTCAAGTCTTAAAAGAGAAAAAGGAAAAAGGCGCAGCGATTTTAATGTCGACGCACGTATTAGATACGGCAGAGAAGTATTGTGATCGTTTCATCGTATTACATGAAGGGAAAGTAATTGCGCAAGGCGATATCGAAGGCTTACGCGCAACTTCGAATATTGAAGAAAATTCTCTAGAGGAAATTTACTTTGCATTAACGACAGGGGATGATGCCCATGAATAGTGCAACAATTTTTGAGGCCAGGGTAAGAAAATATCAAAAGAAAAGCATGAAGTATATTCGCTATATGCTTAATGATCATTTCTTGATTGTTTTATTTTTCTTATTTGGCTTTATCATGGTGCAATACTCGAATTGGATTCAAACGATTCGTGTATTGGAATGGCCTTTACTAGGGTTACTTGCAGTTCTACTAGCGAGTGTTCCATTCTTTGGTGGAATAGCAACGTTACTTGAACCAGCAGATGCAATCTTCTTATCGGTAGTGGGGCAAGACTTTAAGGCGTACTTACAAAAAGCGATTCGTCGTAGTTGGGCGCTTCCGCTACTTGTGATGCTGGCTTCCTCTGGAATTGTCTTTCCAATCGTAGCACAAGCCTTTGGAACGAATATGAGTATGTTCACAAAGATATTCCTCTTACAAGTGCTCTTTAAAGATTTATTATTCCGTTGTACGAAATACGCTTATCGTGGAGTGCTTCATTTTACATGGATAGAAAAACTCGGTATTTACTTAATTGCAGTAGCGAACTTCTTCGGAATGTTTTTATGGATTTCTGAAGCGTGGTCATTTGTATTTTTAGTGATTCCAATCCTTCTAAGTATTTTTATCGAGTACTATTATGGGAAAGCGGCTTTTGTATACCGCTTCGATTCTATGATTGAATTGGAATTAGAAAGACAGCAACGAATTTATCGTTTATATGCGTTGTTTGTAGATGTGCCAATGGTTCATAAACCTCAAGCCCAACGTCGTTCTTATTTAGATGCTGTTTTGAAGATACTTGTTGGAAAGAATCCAAGTGGTCACCGCTATTTAGTGAGTCGTACGGTCGTTCGTACGAGTCAATATATGAGTTTATTATTACAACTGTCGGTTGTTAGTTTTGTAGTCGCATTATTTTCTCAAGAGTATTATTGGAATTTTATCATCAATGCGTTACTTGTGATGCTATTAGGATTCCAACTCGTTGGTGTTATCCAAAGTGCCAACACGCAAAATAGTCATTTTTCTTCTCTTGCAGATAACAACGTACGTCTTCAGGATAATTTATCAGTCCTAATGTGGACGATGGTCGCATCTGGTATTGTACTTGGAATTTCTTCAGTAATGGGAATGCGTGAAGTAATTGGTTTAGTAGGGATTATTTTTTATCCGGTTTTCGGAATTTTATTCACTCAATTTTATTTACGTTATCGATTATTAAAGAAAAGAAGAAAAATATAGAATATATATATCAAAGTAGGTCAAGAGCTTGACTGTATGGGGATAAAACCATAAAATAAAAGAATAGATTTATTATAGAAATCAATAGAATTTGTCGTTAGGGATGGAATAAATGGAATATAACATGGACTCAGGATGGGATCTTCATCCAATTGGTGGAGACACCGGTCAAGCATATATGGGAGTAAAAGACCATGAACGCGTGTTTCTAAAAAGGAACGCCTCACCATTTTTAGCGGTGTTATCGGGTGAAGGTATCACTCCTAAGTTAATATGGACCAAACGTGCGGGTAATGGGGATGTCATTACGGCTCAAGAATGGTTAACTGGTAGATCCCTTACTAAGGAAGAAATGGGGTCCATCGAAGTCATCGAGCTGTTACAACAAATCCATCAGTCCCCAAATCTTTTACAAATGTTACAGCAAATTCAAGGTGAAGAATATAGCACACAGAAATTTATTGATGAATATTTGAATAATTTACAATCGGGATTACAAACACATCGTTTTTTAAACGAAGTATTGAATTATTTGATTGAAACTATTCCACTGGTAAGTGAAGTTGGGAAGACAGTTTGCCATGGAGATCTTGATCGTCGTAATTTCATGTTATCTGAAGACGAGAAGCTCTATCTTGTAGACTGGGAAATGGTGCGGCTTGCTGATCCAGTTTCTGATTTGACAATGATACTAACGCAATATATCCCTGTGCATCAATGGGGAGAATGGCTCGATATGTATGGATTACAGCTTTCTACAAATATTTATCAGCGAATTGAATGGTATGCTTTAATGAATTGCTTGAATTATATTAAGAAAACACACTTTGAGGGACGATACCTTGAAATGAATGAGAAAATTCTTTTGGTGAAGTCGATTTACAATAATCGTATCGGAAAACCAAGAGAATCTTAGACAGGAGTTAGACTGTGAGATTAAGAAATAAACCTTGGGCAAAAGATGCTTTAGCGGCTCACCCAGAAATGGTCATCCAAGATCCAGCGCAATGGAAGGGAAGATGGCATGAGCGTTTTGGCAATAACAACCCAATCCATATTGAGATTGGTTCTGGGAAAGGCCAATTCGTGAGCGGAATGGCTCGTCAAAACCCAAACATTAACTATATTGGAATCGAAATTCAAGAAAGCGTCCTAGTAGTCGCACTTGAAAAAGCTCTTGCAGCAGATGTTCCAAACTTACAATTATTACATGTGAACGGTGGACAAGTAACAGACTACTTCGAAGACGGAGAAGTAGACCAAATTTACTTGAACTTTTCAGATCCTTGGCCAAAGAAGCGACATGCGAAACGTCGCTTGACTCATGAAAGTTTCTTAGGCGGATATGAAAAAGTATTACCACCATTTGGAGAATTACATTTTAAGACAGATAACCGCGGATTGTTTGAATACAGCTTAGCGTCATTCTCACAATTTGGACTTGTGTTAAAACAAGTATGGTTAGACCTACATCAAGTGGAATTTCCAGGAAATGTGATGACAGAATACGAAGAGAAATTTTCAGCAAAAGGTCATCCAATTTATCGTGTGGAAGTGATTTTCCCACAAGAGAGAATAGTTTTTAAACAACCTAAATAACATATAAAGGAGCCTGATTCGTATGGGGTCAAAAAATAGTTTCAAAGGTGCAAGTTTTTTACTAGCAGCGGGGGCCGTTATCGGTGCATGGGCCACTTCCAAATGGTTTGAACGTAGAAATGTCAATGGAGATGTTATTGTTCAAAATGTACGCAAATTATTTCAAGTAGTAGGTACTATCGAAGGCTCTTGGATTGAGATGGAACCTGTATTCGTGGATAGTCCAGAATTTTATGGGGAAGTTTATTATGGCGGAGTTACTCGTAAGGAAGATGATGAACTTGTCCAATACGAATTTTATGCAGATGCAAAAACAGGAGCCGTTATTGATTTATACAAAATTGGATAATCAAAGAAAGCTGGAGGACCTCCAGCTTTTGGCGCGTTTATAAGATATTTTATAGAGGTAGGAAAGAAGAGGATACAATGGAAGCCAAAACAGAACAATTAATCAAAACGTTAACACAAATGAAAGGAACTAGTGGACACGAAGGCCGTATTCGCGAATTCATGAGAAATGAATTAACACCTTTAGTAGACCGCATTGAACAAGATGGTCTAGGCGGTATTTTTGGGGTTCGTGATAGCAAGGAAGAAGATGCACCACGCATTATGATTGCTGCACACATGGACGAAGTTGGTTTCATGGTAACAAATATCACTCCAAACGGAATGTTCAAAGTAAGTCCTTTAGGGGGATGGAATCCATATGTAGTTTCAGCGCAACGTTTTACTTTATTAACTCGTAAAGGTGACTACCCAATTATTTCTTCTTCAATCCCACCACATCTATTACGCGCAGCTGGTGGTCAACAAGCAGCTGTGAAAGTAACTGATATTTTATTTGACGCTGGATTCACTTCACGCGAAGAAGCCCTTGAATATGGCTGCCGTCCTGGAGATACAATTGTTCCAGATGTAGAAACCATTTGGACTGCGAATAAGAAACGCATGATTTCTAAATCGTGGGATAATCGATATGGATGTACAGTAGTTCTTGAAGCGTTGAAAGCTGTTAAAGATGAAACTTTACCAAACACATTAATCGCTGGAGCAAACGTGCAAGAAGAAGTCGGATTACGTGGAACTGGTCCAAGTGTGACAAAGTTCAATCCTGATTTATTCTTTGCGGTAGACTGCTCAGCAGCAGATGATATTAATGGTTCAAAAGAAACTTTTGGACATTTAGACCAAGGATTCTTATTACGTATTTTAGACCCAGGGATGGTGACTCTTCCCCGTATGAAAGAATTTTTAGAAGACACAGCATTAACACATAACATTCCGTTCCAATACTTTGTTTCACAAGGTGGAACAGATGCTGGTAAAGCACATTTAATGAATCAAGGGGTTCCAAGTGCGGTTATCGGTGTATGTGCTCGTTATATTCATACACACCAAACAATGTTCTCAATTAAAGACTACGAAGCAGCACGTGAAATGGTCATCCAAACAATCCGTGCATTAGACCGTAGCACAGTAAACACCATTTTAGACGGAAGAACAAATTAAGATTAAAGAGGTACAATATATGTGGTTAAGTTTTTATAATAAAAAGGGAATCGGCGATACGTTATTATTAACAAGCGGAACAGCAAGCCGTTACGACGTCGAATATGAGAAAAAAGGAAATGTGACTCAAGTCTTTGTTCGTGAGTCAAAAGAAGTTCTAGGCTATAATATTGAAAAGATTTCTGAAGTGATTTCATTTGAAGAAGATGGACAACAAATCTTAACTCCTGAGCAACAAGAAGTTGTAAAAGGATTGATTGAAAAAGCTGGGTTTGATGTTTCAACTTTAGTTTTAACGCCGGAAGATGCACTTGTAGTTGGATACGTTGAAAGTTGCGTAGATCATGAAGATTCAGACCACCTACATGTAACAATGACACGAGTAAGTGACTCTGAAGTGTTACAAATCGTCTGCGGAGCACCTAACGTAAAAGCAGGTCAAAAAGTAGTCGTTGCAAAACCTGGTACAGTAATGCCAAGCGGTGCCATCATTTGGGCTGGAGAATTACGCGGAGTGGCTAGTCACGGAATGCTTTGCTCAGCACGTGAATTAGGATTAGAAAATGCACCAGCGAAAAAAGGAATCTTAGTTTTAGATGATGCGACTCCAGTAGGAACGCCATTTAAATCATTAAACTTACAATAAAGGAGGATACGGAGTCATGAATGAACCATTTAACGAGAAAAACGATTCATTCGCTTCTTTGCAATCAAGACGTGAAAAGTCTACTTTTCCAAACTACTTGAAGCAAGGTCAAACTTTTGAAGATCAAGTCGTCGAAGAAATGACGCGAGTTGATGCAACTAGAAAAGATGAGACTCCACATGAATCCTTACCATTTGATAAGAGACCTGATGCAGCACTTTTTCAATCGAATGAAAAAGAGGAGCATCAATTACCAGCGCAATTTCGTTCATTTAAGGAAAAAGCGACGGAAGGTCATCAAAAATATAAACCGCGTGTGGATTGGACTTCTTATTTGAATACGAATCAACGCAAACCTTTTAAACCAAGTACGGTACCTTCAAGTACAAGAGGTTTAGAACAAGGAGAGACACCAAAAGTTTCTTATCGTGAATTAGAAAGAGAGTTATTACCAAATAGCACGGACTTGATTTTATTCGAAAAGGAAGAATCCTTATTGGTGTCTGTTGAGGAACAAGAAGATACCATTGAGAAACGCTTGAAGGAGTACAATGGTACCTCTCATGAGAAGCCGGTACAAAGCCAAGTTTTCGCAACAAAGGGCTATGTTCCAGCCTTTAAACGCAAACAAGAATCTGATGTTGAAGTTGTGCAAGAGTCCTTATTAGAAGGGTTACCGGAGACAAAAGTTGAAAGACGAAAAGCGCCGGAAAAACCACTAACGGGAAAACAAAGACGAGCGATGAAAAAATCATTATCGATGATTATGGAACAAGAACAGCAGGGACGCCATTTACCTTATGGTCATCCCAAAAAATAGTAGTAGAAAAGTGAGGAGATAGAATGGATAAAAGCAAGATTTATCATTTTACAGGAATTAAAGGCTCCGGAATGAGCGCACTAGCGTTAGTTCTGCATGGTGAAGGATATAAAGTGCAAGGCTCTGATTTAGAAGAGTATTTCTTCACACAAAGAGGACTTGAAGAAGCGGGGATTCCTTTACTACCTTTTAGTGCCTCTAATATTAAAGAAGGACAAATTGTGATTGCAGGTAATGCATTTCCAGATAGCCACGAAGAATTAGTTGCCGCTCGCGAAAAAGGAATAGAAGTCATTCGATACCATAAATTTTTAGGCGAATTGTTGAAAAATTATAAGAGTGTTGCGATTACAGGTTCTCACGGAAAAACGAGCACAACAGGTTTGTTAGCCCACGTATTAAGTGGAATGGAACCAACAAGTTATCTTATTGGAGATGGAACTGGTAAAGGAGTTGAAAGTTCAGAACACTTTGTATTAGAAGCTTGTGAATATAAACGTCATTTTATGGCTTATCGACCAGATTACGCTATTATGACGAATATCGATTTTGACCACCCAGATTATTATACGGATATCGATGATGTACAAAGTGCCTTTGAAGCCTTTGGTAAACAAGTGAAAAAAGGAATTATTGCTTGTGGTGATGATGAAAGACTTCGTACACTAGAGGCTATTGTTCCTGTAACCTATTATGGTGTTGGTGAACATAATGATGTAATTGCTAAAAACATCCGCAAAGAGAAAGCAGGAAGTTATTTTGATGCTTATATTCACGGTGAATTATATGGTCATTTTTACATCCCTACATACGGAGACCATAACATCTTAAATGCACTTGCAATTATCGCTTTCTACTATTTAAATCAATTAGATCCAAATGAACTAGCTCAGCAGTTTCGAACATTTAGTGGCGTAAAACGTCGCTTTTCTGAAAAAGTTATTAATGGTGTAACTATTATTGATGACTATGCACACCATCCATCTGAGATTCGTGCTACATTAGATGCGGCTCGACAAAAGTATCCTGATAAAGAAGTAGTAGCTGTCTTCCAACCTCATACTTTTACGAGAACAATCGCGCTTTTAGAGGAGTTTGCTTCAGTATTATCTCTAGCAGACCACGTTTACCTATGTGAAATATTTGCATCTGTTCGTGAAGAAGCCGGTGATGTTTCTATTGAAGATTTAGCAAAATTAGTAAAAGGTGGAGCGAAAGTATTACCACTTGAAAATGTATCTCCACTTCTATCCTATAAAGATGCTGTGATTGTCTTTATGGGAGCAGGAGATGTACAAAAATATGAATTTGCATATGAGAAACTATTATCGAATACTTCTCCAACACAAAACTAAATGAACCAAAAAGCTTGGCGAAAGTGATATGTACCCCCTTTACTGGACAAACCAG
>NZ_KV786428.1:0-41974 GCF_001806915.1 Granulicatella sp. HMSC30F09
CTGGTTTGTCCAGTAAAGGGGGTACATATCAATGGGGTGAGGCTTTTTTGTTCTCTCTTTCCCTTTTTTCAATCAAAAAAAGACTAATTATTAAGATTGCAAGGAAGCGCTTAGGTTTATTTGAACCTTCCACTCTCATTTGTTATATTGAAATGGTATCACATGAAAAAAGGGAGGAAAAAATGAAAAAATATACAAGACTGACGTTTATTACTAGTGCAATGATGATGCTATCAACGCAAGCAGTCTTCGCACAAACAACCGTAGACGAGAAACCATCAGAAGTGACGACAAGCGAAGTAACTACTGTCGCCCCTACTACTCAAGAAGAGACAACAACCACCACGACAACTGAACAAGTTCGTACTCGTAGAAAACGTGAAGTATCTAATGAAGAATCGCAAACGAAAGAAGTTGAAAAGTCCACTTATACGGGCTTTGTAACAAGAGATGGAGTCACTTATTACCATATCAATAAGGTGCCTATCACTCGTCAATGGAAGCAGATTGACCAAAAATGGTATTACTTCGATGAAGAAGGAAAAATGCTTAAAAATACAACCTTTGATGGGTATGCCTTTGATCACGAAGGGGTCATGGGTACGAATCAATGGATGACGATTCAAGGAGAACGCTACTACGTTACTGAATCTGGAAAATACCTCAAAGATGCTTGGAAACAATTCGACGGCAAATGGTACTACTTCGACCGTGCAGGTAGAATGCAGAAGAATACTCTTGTAAATGGCTACCTGATGGGCGATAATGGCGCACTCGTTACCAATCGTTGGGTGACGTTCAATGAAAAGTGGTACTACGCCCAAGAAGACGGAAAAGCCGTTCAAAACGCTTGGAAACAAATCAATGGAAAATGGTATATGTTCCATCAAGATGGCACCATGTACGCCAATGAATTTAACTGGAACTACTATCATAAAGATAGCGGTGAATTGGCCGATGATGAATGGGTATTTGATACAACCTACAATAGCTGGTTCTATATCAAACCTGGTGGTACTTATGCCCGAAATGAATGGAAAGGTGCCTTCTACTTGAAGTCAGGCGGTTATATGGCTAAGTCCGAGTTCATTTATGACTCCAACTATAAAGCGACCTACTATCTTGAAGAAAACGGGAAATACGCCGCAGATAAGTGGATGCAACTAAACGGGAAATGGTATCACTTCCAAAAAGCGGGAGAAATGGACAAGAATAAATGGGTCGGTTCTTACTACGTTAAAGACGACGGTACGATGGCTGATAAAGAATGGATTTTCGATAAAGGCTATAATAATTGGTTCTACATTCAAGAAGGCGGCCTATATGTCCGTAATAAATGGCTTGAGTTAAATCAAGAATGGTACTTCTTCAAAAATGACGGCCAAATGGCTCAAAGAGAATGGGTTGGCGATTACTATCTCAAAGCAGATGGAAAAATTGCGAAAAACCAAATGATTTACGATCAAAAATACGGTTCTTCCTACTATCTTGAATCCGATGGTCGCTACGCAAAAAATAAATGGGTGAAAGTTGGCCAGTACTGGTACTACTTCCTCTCTAATGGGAAAGTAGCCCGTCAACAATGGATTGATGGCAAGTACTACGTCTTCGATAATGGTAAAATGGCAACAGGAAAACATATCATCGATCATTATGAATATGTCTTTGACGATAACGGGAATGTCCTCAGTAAAAAAGCGGTCGACATCGGCTGGGTCGAAAAGAATGGCAAACGTTATTTCTATAATGGTGCCTCTCAACGTCTTGGGGACGAGCATACAAAGAAAGTCATGGACGTGAGCGAACACCAAGGTCACATCTCCAACTGGGAAAGCATCATCCGTGAAAATGGTATCGATGCGGTGATCGTTCGCATTGGATATACAGGTGCTGAAGATAAACATCTCGCCAATAATATTCGTGAACTAAACCGCCTAGGCGTTCCATACGGCATTTACCTTTACACTTACGCTTCTAACGATGAAGATGGCGTCAAAGATGCTAATCTCACATTAGAACTCATCAAAAGATACAATATCAAACCAACCTACCCAATCTATTACGATATTGAAGATTGGCGTTATGAAAATGGTTCTAAAGTAGCCCCAACAGATACCGCTACATGGGTGAAAATCTGGAAAGCTTATCAAGAAACGATGTCAAAAGCTGGCTATACGAACGTACGTATTTACAGTTATCAATATCTCTTACAAAATCGCTTGAATCATCCGGATATCTTAAAATATGTCGACTGGGTGGCGGCTTATACTCCACAACTTAGATACCAACTTCCATACAGCCAACCAAGCTGGGGATGGCAATACACTTCTACAGAGTATGTAAAAGGCTTAGGTCTAGTGGATATGAGCGTTTGGTTTGGACGCTAAACTCAATCGTTTGTTCCATAAAAATGAAAGCTCCTTTGGATTTTTCCAAGGAGCTTTTTGTGTGTTTTGCTTCATTTGCCTATCTTCTTCCTAAATTTCTTTAGACATGTACTCTCTTCTTCTGTATAATGAAAACAGATTTATTCTTTCATTAAGGAGAACGATTATGAAAAATAGAAAACTCATTTTCACTCTATTATCTTGTTCTTTCGTTTTAGGCGCATGCCAAACGACTACAGATACTAGTAAAGAAACAACAACTTCAGAAACGACTACCCTAGAAACAACGACAGCTTCTCAGACAACCACTGCTTCCAAGGAATCCAGCTTAACGTTGCACTCTTTCGATGAAGTTCTTCAAGCTTACGCAAAAGTCCTAGCAGGAGGAGAACCAGATGGAACGACAATCAATCGTTCCGCTCTTCAAGCCGTTCCTAAAGGCGACGTTGAACCAAAGTTTAAAGGAATTTCATATGCCTTTTACGATTTGAATCAAGACGGAACTGATGAACTTCTGATCGCACTAAAAGATAGTCGCAATGGATACACTCTACTAGATATTTATTCGAACACTGGTGGATCGCTTGCAAAATTAACCAATCCTTCAAATCAAATGGAAGGTATTGGAAATGAACGCACAACTCTCACCCTTCGAGAAGACCGCTCACTATTATTGAGCACTCCGATTAATCAAGAATTTATTTTATTTAAATTAAATAAAGAAGGGAAAGAGCTTGAAGAAGTCTCTAAAACAAATAATCTAGAAGATGTGAAGAAATACCCAAAAGAATTCAATTTACAAAACTTAACATGGAATGCTTTAACGAAAAACACTGCTTCTTCCAAATCAACATCTACTTCTATGGATCTTGACGCCATTCAAAACGGTGATTTTTCAAGTATTGCTGGAATATGGAAAAACGGAAAAGGTCAAACCTTAACCTTCGATAAAAACGGTCTTGTGAGTACCACTGAAAAATTGGGGAAACCAAAGATGGACCGAGGATATTTAACCGTTGCTGTTAACACGAATACTAGTGGCTATTCAATCATCTTCCTACCTGCTGGAACTAAATTTACAATGGTTCCAAAAGAAGATCCATCAGACCAAACTGTCAATCGTATTTGGGCAGGACAAGGTTCAAGTGGTGATCCAAGAGAATTCTTTTATAAAGTTGAGTAAAATCTACATAAGGTTGGCAATCCTTGCCAACCTTATTTTTATTTATACTTTCCCTTCTTCTTCATTCTTCGCTCAAAACTTCACTTTATAACGATTCCATTTAATGTTAGAATAAAGGTAACCAACTTTAGGAGGTAACTTTATGTTGACTAAAACAAAGAAGATACTTGTCGGATTCTTGTCATTCTCTACATTACTCGTGATTGCTGGTTGTCAGCCTTCTCCATCGCAGTCTTCCCAAACAAATGAAGTTTCTCAAACAAATGAAACTTCTCAAACAACAAAAGCTCCACAAGATCAACAAGGAACTTGGGAATGGACCGATCAACAAATGACGATTCAGAAAGTATTCCTAGCTACTGATATCAAAAAGCTTGCCCTTGTACTAATGCTTGATGACTTTGATAATGTTAAGATGACGATGTCCATTAAAGACAATACAGTTGAATTGAAGTACCGTTTTGATTACAAAGAACTGTATAAGGATTTTGCATATGCAACAGGAGTGAAAAAAGGGGATTTTGAATCGTATTTAAAAAATAGAATTGACGAATTTAAGAAGTATATTCCAAATATGAAACATACAAAGATTACTTTAGACGAACCTAATCATGCCTTTGATTATTCTCTAACCGGAGAAATCGACACGAAGAAACATACGATTACGTTCCCTGAAACACCTGCATTTTTAGATACAATTGTTATGGGAACAACGTTTAACCTACTCGTACCAATTACTTATACTTACACCGTTGAAGGTAACCAAATAACACTTTATGCTGAAGGCAAAGACGAACTCGGCCGTTTTAAAGTAATGCGTCTTCGTTTCAACTATGTAGGAGACAATAACTAGAAGGAGTGATAAATCATGAACAATATGAAAAAAAGTTCCCTATGGATGTTTTCCCTTCTTGTTCTTCTATTTGTATCAGGATGTGGACAACAACAGCAGCAACAACAAACAACTGCAGAAACTACAACAGTTGCAGAAACTACAACAGTTGCAGAAACTACCACAGTAACACCTACCCCAGTATCACTCGAAGGAGACTGGAAAGCTGTAGATTTTAGAGATACTGTGGAACGTACTTTCTTAATTTACTTTGATGATGGTAATAGTCGATTAAAGGTTACAGAAGCCTTTCAAGAGATCGTTCCGACTCTAACAATTAAAGGAACAGATGTAACTTATTCTTATAGTGCTGATATGAATAAATATATTGATTTTTATGCTGAACGGTATAAAGAAGATTATCCTACAAAAGAAGAAGCT
Organism: Granulicatella sp. HMSC30F09; assembly: GCF_001806915.1. Taxonomy (NCBI): domain Bacteria; kingdom Bacillati; phylum Bacillota; class Bacilli; order Lactobacillales; family Carnobacteriaceae; genus Granulicatella; species Granulicatella sp. HMSC30F09. Next base: position 4,844 of record NZ_KV786428.1, read on the forward strand.
ACTGCCGTTCTTCTAGGCACTATAGAAGAGAAATTTAAATCTTTTAAACATCAAACTGGAACCGTTGATAATAATACAAAAGTGTTAACCGCGACGTTAAAAGATGGGGTTTTAAACGAGAATGCAAAAACGATTGTATTCCCTGAAATTCCAAACATTTTGGGAGTTCTGCCTCTTTATATTAATTCTAGAGAAGTACCAATTACTTATCACTATGAATTAAATGGTGACGTTCTTACAATTTATGCTGAGAAAACGTACGAAGAAACTGGTGCTCATCTTGTTTATCCAATAAAATTTAAGAAAGTTTCAGATACTAAAACAAATTAAATACCCTACTACCCCTTTGAGATTTTCTCAAAGGGATTTTTTGCACATAAAAGACCTTTAAAAGCTCAAACGGTAAGAGAATCATCTGAATAATATTTTTACGTTTTACATTTTGAAACATCAGTGAAATTAAAAGGTACCTTCAAGATTTTCAAAAGGCTGTTTCATGATGCCCATCATTCATATGAGATTACGCTCAAAATTTCACTTTATAACTATTCCATTTAATGATAAAATGAAGACAACCAACTTTAGGAGGCACGTTTATGTTTTATAAGATTAAGAAGATGATTTTAGGATTCTTGGCCTTTGCCGCTTTACTCCTCATTGCAGGTTGTCAGGCATCCACACAGCAAGCACCTAAAACTCCACAAGATTTAACAAAAGACCAACAAGGCACTTGGCAATGGACAGAACAACAATTGACGTTGCAAAAGGTATTCCTTGCTACTAATGTGGAATCCCGCGCAGCAGCACTTATGTTGGATGACTTAGATAATGTCAATATGACGATGACGATTAAAGACAAGACGGTTGAATTGAAGTATCGTTTTGACTATCTCAGAATTTACGAAGATCAATATAAAGGACAAAACCTTACGACACCTGATTTCAAAACATATGTCCAAAAGAAAACAGAAGATTTAAAAGCCTATGTAGCGACTCTTCAACATACCAAAATCACAGTCGACGAAGCAAACTACGCATATGACTATACGCTAACAGGAACTATTGATCTGGACAATCACACGATTACTTTCCCAGAAACTCCAACATTCCTAAGCAGAATCATCTTAGGACCTACTTCCAACCCACTGGAGGCTATGACGTATAACTATACAGTGGAGGGAAAACAAATGACCCTTTCTGTTGAGGGCAAAAACGATAAAGGTTTGAAACTTGTGATGCGTCTTCGTTTCAACTACACAGAAGAGAACAAATAGAAGGAGTGATGAATGATGAAAATGATGAAAAAAATTTCGCTATGGACAATGTCGCTTCTTACTCTTCTATTCGTTGCAGGATGTGCTGAACAAAAGCCAGAACAAACGACTGCTGAAACAACAACAGAAGCCCCTGCTCCAGTCGCCCTTGAAGGTGAATGGCAAGCAATCGACTTTAGAGATACAATAGAACGTACATTTTTATATACTTACAAGGACGCATATACCCGATTGAAAGTAACAGAGGCTTTCGAAGATGTCTCTCCTACGTTAACCATCGAAGGAACAAAGGTGACTTATACCTATACTGTGGATATGAATAAATATTTCGAGTTCTTTGCTGAAGCACATAAAGATATCGCTAAGGACAAGGCAGAAGCTGCTAGAGTACTTGCTGCAAATGCTCAAAAGAATATTAAAAAATCGGAAGACTTATCTGGTACTTACAATGATGAAACTTATATCTTCAAAGGAAAACAAGAAGGTGGCGTTTTAGACACAAACGCAAAAACGATTGTCTTCCCGGATGTTCCAAATCTATTTGGTATTCTTCCACTTTATATTTCTTCAAAAGAAGTCCCAATTACGTATCACTATGAGGTCAACGGCGATATTCTTACGATGTACGCTGAAAAGGTCTTTAAAGAAAATGGAATTCGTTTGGTTTATCCGATGAAATTTAAGAAAGTGCAAAAATAATTCACTGCCCTTTGAGATTTTCTCAAAGGGTTTTTGTGTGCAAAAAAATATATATCTCCTGCTCTATTAAAATACTCTAGAACCTTCGGTTCGGTATAGTCATGATAACTGCTACACCGGGTTGAGCCTTAGGTCTCAACCCTAGCAAGCTTCAAAGAGCAGGTAAAAGTTGAAAACTTTAACCCGCTCTAATTCACATTGCTTGTTTGTCGCGGTTATCACGACTATACCCCGAAGCTCCTTCGTATTTTCATAGAAGCTGAAAGCAATTTTACACTAAAAAGTCCTTGAGATTCTCTACCGTTTAGTGAACCGGTCAAATAAAACTATTCCTCTTCTCATTTTAAATAATCAGTGAAATGACGAAGCAAGGTTGTAATTTTCATGAAAACCGTTGCAAACTTATAGCAATAAACGTATGATAAAGGCATATACAAGACTCTTTTTAGGAGGTTCACAATGGGTAGACTTGGCAAGAAATACTTGTTCGCTCTGCTATCAATCTTTTCAGTATTCGTTATTGCAGGGTGCTCTCAAGGCTCAAATAACTCCGATAGTTCGGCAGCTGCTAAAACAGAAGAAACGAAAATAACAACAGATATTGAGGGCGAATGGAAATTAACAGACATTCATAATTCAATGCAGTCTGTTTATTCTATATACAAATTGAATGTTGATACATTTGGAAAGTTATTAACGACTTTTGACGACTTAGACATGCGCTTGAAGGTTAATGGCGAAAATGTGGAAGTTAGCTACTCTACTGACTTAAATCGTTTTGCAGAGGACTATTATAAAATCTCTAAACAAGATATATCACTTGAAGCTTTTAAGGAAAAACTATTTCCAAAAATTAAAGAATTAGCAGACCCTTACAAGACAAACAAAGTCACAACTGATACAGCAACGGGTGCCTTTACTTTCTACGCTCCAGGGACCGTCAATTCTAAAGATAAAACCCTGAACTTAGAAGAACCTTTAAACTTCATTATGTACTTCCCGGTGACATTTACGGAGGCATATGATCCAGTCACATATAAATACGATTTAAAAGATAATCTACTAATTATCTCTATGGACGGAACCGAAAAAGAAACACAGCTACCGGCTCATGTTGAATTAAAATTCGAACGTGTCTCTGGTTCAGAAAACAATACGACAGAACCAACTTCTAAACAGACAGTTTCTTTAGACGGAAAATGGGAACTGATGAATACTAGAGAAGCCTTATTACGGGGGCTCTTCTATCGTGTGAATAAAAAAAATAAAAAAGCTTTCCAATTAATTTACGTGAATGCGTTAAAGGATTTAAAACCAACCTTAACGATTTCTGGGAATAGCGCTACTTATGACGTTTTGGTTCATCTAACAGACGCCTATAATGCCGATTACAACTATTATTATCAAACCACTAAGACAGAAAATAAAGATTCAAGAGAAAAATACATCAACTTCTACTTTAATCGACTTAAAACAGATTTATCAGTCAGTTTGAATTCTAAAATTGAAATTGATGAGGCAAATTACAGTGTCCATACTGTGGTACCAAACGGAAAGGTGGATACAAATAATAAAACCATCACTTTCCCAAATCCAATGGCTATTGCAGATTTCGTCATTTTTTCAGAAGCATCACAAGCGTATTTAGAAACAACTTATCACTACTCATTAGACGGTGATGTCTTGACAATTACTTTTGAAAAGCCTGATTCTAGCAAAATCTATAATATTTACTACGAATTGAAATTTAAGAAAGTTCAAAACTGATTTATTAAGTGCACTATTAAAATACTATAGAACCTTTGGGTCGTAATAGTTATGATAACTACTACACCGGGTTTAGCCTTAGGTCTCAACCCTAGCAAGCTTGCAATTTTCATATTGTTAACTTAAACAATGTAGACGCAGTAGACAAATGGATTGACCTTCACTATCAAGTAGTTTGGTCAATCCTATTTGTCCTTGCGGGGGTAAGACTACGAAGAAACAGAAAAACACTGTTTCTTCTGTCTTACTCCCATTCCTATCCCCCGAAGCTCCTTCGTATTTTTATAGAAGCTGAAAGCAATTTTACACTAAAAAGTCCTTGAGATTCTCTACCGTTTAGTGAACCGGTCAAATAAAACTATTCCTCTTCTCATTTTGAATAATCGGTGAAATTACGGGGCAAGCTTGTAAAATTCGTGAAAACCATTGCAAATAAAAATTGTAATCGTTATAATTTAATTATATTAGAATTACTCTATTAAGGAGGTCTAACAATGTTTAGACATTATAAGAAATTATTTTTAACACTAGTTGCTCTATTCTCAGTCTTTGTACTGGCTTCTTGTTCTCAAAGCAACTCTCAAAATGCCGCTCAAACAGAAGCGCCAAAAGTAGAAACGATTGACGGTGATTGGGAATTAGTCGATATTCCCGATGCTTTTACGGAATCAATCGGAGCCTATACCCTCAAGGCAATCAACTTTGCTCGTTTATTTGAATCTGTTCAAGACTTCAAAATGGACATGAAGATTGAAAACAATACAGCAACGATTAAATACGATTATAACATTGATAACTTTATTAAAGCTTTCTACACTTTCACAACAGACGCTAGAGGTAAGACTGAAGATGAGTTCAAAAAACTCATATATGACTCTCATGAAGGATTTGCAGGCGACTTTAAGAAATACAAAGTTAGCATGAATAAAGATACAGGCGTATTTAGTTACGAAGCAACAGGTTCTATTGATCAAGATGCCAAAACAATGACATTTGATGAAGGAATTTCAGTAACGAACTCATTCTTCTTCTCATTCGGCGAAAATCGCGCTTCGCAAAACACATATCACTACGAATTAAAAGATGACATGCTTTACTTAACGATTGACGGAAAAGCGAAAAAAGATAATCTTCCTGTTCACTATGAACTGCACTTCAAACGTAAAGGAAGCACTACACAAAAAGACCCAGTTCCAATTGAAGGAAAATGGCAAGCTATCGACTTCCGACCAGCTCTTGAACAAAGCTTAGCCTATAAAGATTTCAACAATGATGATTCGGCTATCAAACTGATCTATCCTGAGGCATTGAAAGATTTGAAACCAACGTTGAACATTACAGGTACATCTGTTGAATTCGACTACACTGTATCTTTAACAGAAGGTTTTGGAATGTTCTACGATTACTTAAAACAAAAAGATGCGTCTAAAGTAACTCAAACGAAAGACGAATATATTAAAAATCAATTTATTAGATTATCGACTACTCTACAAGGAGCTGCTAAAGACTACCCAAATACAACTTATGAATTTGATAAAGATAATAACACAATTCATTCTGTTTTGAAAAATGGTAAATTAGATACAGCAAATCAAACGATTGTCTTCCCAGAAGCTATAAATATTGTGCAGCTTGCGATCATGTCCATTGGACCTGTCAATAAAGAAACGACTTATAAATACTCTATTGATGGAGATATTTTAACGTTGACAATCGAGCAACGCGATGGCAAAAATAATGTAAATACCCTTATCACAACAAAATTCAAAAAAGTGTCTGACACAACTAGCAATTAGTCATTCCACTGCCCTTTGAGAATTTCTCAAGGGGTTTTTTGTGCAAAAAAAATAAGAGCTTAAGCTCTATTAAAATACTTCGGAACCTTTGGTTCAGTATAGTCATGATAACTGCTACACCGGGTTGAGCCTAAGGTCTCAACCCTAGCAAGCTTCAAAGAGCGGGTAAAAGTTGGAAACTTTAACCCGCTCTAATTCATCTTCCTTGTTCTTCGCGGCTATCATGACTATACTCCAAAGGACCTTCGTATTTTAATAGATACGGCTAACTTTTTTGCAGATAAAAGCCCTTGAGAATCTCAACTATTTGTTCCATTGTTAGAGATAATTTTGTGCTTCTCAGTTTGAATAATCGGTGAAGTTACGTGGGAAGGTAGTAATTTTCGTGAAAAGCATTGCAAAACAAAAATATTAGAAGTATGATATAAACATAATACAACTATCTTTTCGAAGGAGGTCTAACGATGATTAGACAAACTAAGAAACTGTTTCTTGGGCTCTTCTCTCTTCTCGCAGTTTTTGTGATTGCTGGATGTGGACAGAACCAAACATCAGATCAAAATACCAATAATGCACAAAAATCGCAACAAGAACAAAAAGATCCAAATAATTTAGCTGGTGAATGGGAATCCGTTTACGAGCTTGATTCATTGCAGAAAGCCTTTTTCCCGAAAGGAATGAAAAGCTATACTTTTGCGAAATTCATTGAAGCTTTTAAAGACTTTAAGATGAAATTATCCGTTGATGGCACAACTGCAAAGCTAAGCTATCAATACGATTCGAAAAAATTTGCAAAAGCATTTTACGAGATTTCAAGAGACAAGAAAACTATGAAAGAAGACGAATTCGTCAGCCGTTATATTAATGGACAAGTAGATTTCGTGAAAAACTTCAAGAAATATAAAGCATCAATGGATACATCGACTGGAACGTATAGCTACGAAGCTACAGGAACTGTCGATGAAAAAGCAAAAACTGTCACATTTGACGAAGGGATCATCATTCTTGACTCCTTCCCTCTAACGACAGCGGATAAAGATCACAGATTTGATTCAGTAACATACAACTATGAAGTAAAAGACGGTATCTTGACAATCTACGCCGATATGAAGACGAAGGATAATCTTCCTGTTCATTTCGAACTGAACTTCAAACGCGTACCGAGTGCAGAAAAGAAATAGAAAGGAGACGCGACCATGATTAAACAATATTTAAAACCATTATTGATTGCTGGCTGCTCTCTTTTAATGCTTGCCGGCTGTGGAAATCAAACTGCTACAACAACTACTACATCAACAGCTGCTTCTTCTAATCCTCTTGAAGGAAAATGGGAACAAATCGATTTCAGAAGTACACTTGAACGCGGCTTAGGATACCTAGATTTTCAGGATAAGGAAGAAATTCCACGCCGACTCATTTATTCGGATGCCTTCAAGGACGTAAAACCGACACTGACGATTACAGGGAATTCAGCGGTATATGAATATACTACCTCGATTGAAGCGGCTATGGGCAACTTCTATGACTACGCGAAGTCCAAGAATCTAACAAGTGTCAACGGAACAAAAGAAGAATATATTAAAAATCAATATAATGTTTTGAAACAGAGTCTAGAGAAATGGAACAATCAAAAAGGCTACCTCACCTATGGATTTAATGATGAAAAGAATGAAGTCCAAGAGACCTTAACAGGGATTACAATCAATGAGGGTACCGGTACGATGGAATTCAAGTACGCACCAAACTTCCTAAGTCTGGCGACCTTTTCAGTCGAAAAATTCGTAAAACCAGTGTCCTATAAATATTCCATTGAAGATGGCATTTTAACACTAACACTCGAACAACAAAAAATACTGGATAATAATCAAAAGGTTACTGCCTACTTCACGATGCGCTTCAAAAAAGTAGCGGAATAATCTATTTCTTTATAGGGTTGATTAAAGCAAAAAAAAGAATGTAGTTTCACTACATTCTTTTTTTGTACTACTATTTTTCTTCTAAAATGGAGGCTGAACAGTGAATGGGTATCTACTAGATTTATCTGCCCTGTTCTTAAAGTGAAGTCCTACATTGATTGTGTTTCCTACTTAATATAGCCTTGGCTTTGAAGGAACTCACGGGCAACCGTTTCAGCAGACTTCCCTTCTACTCCAACCTCATAGTTCATTTGACTCATTTGACTTTCAGTAATTTTTCCTGCCAATACATTCAACACACTTTCTAATTCAGGATGTTGTTTTAATAAAGCTTCCTTCATGAGAGGTGCACCTTGGTAAGGTGGGAATAATTGTTTGTCGTCTTCTAATACGACTAAATCATAACGCGTAATTTCAGCGTCCGTTGAGTACGCATCCGTAATTTGGATGTCTCCTGATTGAATCGCTTGGTATCGAAGGCTTGGCTCCATGGTTGCGACATTGAGATTTAGTCCATATTTACTTTGAAGACCGCGATTTCCGTCTTCTCGGTCATTAAATTCGAGCGTGAAGCCCGCTTTCAATTGTCCTTCCACTTTCTTCAAGTCGGAGATCGTTTTTAATCCATACTTTTCAGCGACCGCTCTAGTAACGGCAACGGCATACGTATTTTGATATGCCATCGGTTTTAGAAAGGCTAAGCCATCTTGTTTTAGAATTCCATCCCTTGCTGCTTCAAAGACTTCTTGTGGGTCATGAGAGATGCTTGGGGCAGGTTTCAACAAGCTTTCTGTAACAGTTCCTGTAAATTCTGGGTAAATATCAATATCCCCTGATTTTAATGCTTCATACAGAAATGTTGTCTTCCCGAAGTTTGGTTTTACTTCCACTTTCAGCTTTGTGTTTTCTTCAATTAATAGTTTATACATATTGGCTAAAATCTCTGGTTCAGGTCCTAATTTCCCAGCAATGATAAGGGTTTGTTGTCCCATCGAAGGCATCATTCCTGATACAAATGAAGCCCCTAGTCCTGCAAATAGAAGGACAAAGGTTGCGAAAATTGTTTTTAATTTAGCATGCTCCATCCATTTTAATAAGGTACTAAACGCAATCGCCAAGACAGCTGAAGAGACTGCACCAATGATAATGAGACTAGCGTTATTACGGTCAATTCCTAGAAGAATAAACGACCCGAGTCCCCCAGCCCCAATTAAAGCAGCAAGTGTCGCTGTCCCAATAATAAAGACGGCAGATGTTCGAATCCCAGACATGATGACAGGCATTGCAATCGGAATTTCAAACTTCTTCAATCGTTCCCATTTCGTCATCCCAAAGGCCACTGCGGCTTCTTCCAGACTTGGATCAATTCCTTGTAGTCCTGTAATCGTATTTTGCAAGATTGGGAATAAGGCGTAAATCACAAGGGTTGTAAGCGCCGGAACCGTTCCAATCCCCATAAATGGAATGAAGAGCCCTAATAGTGCTAGGGACGGAATCGTTTGGAAAATCCCAGCCACTTGAAGAACAAAGCCAGCTGCACGCTTACGAGAGCTTAATAGAACCGCCAAAGGAACAGCAATTAGAATCGAAATCAGTAGCGCTAATAAGGAAAGTTGTAAATGTTGCCCTAGTGCTACCGTCCAATCGCTAAAACGGTCTTGAAACGTCGTAATCAAATTATTCATGACGAACACCTCCTTTAAAAAGTTCCGCTACAAATGCGGTTGCAGGACTTGCGAGAATTTCAGAAGGTGATGCGACTTGCTGGATTTCTCCGTCTTTTAAGACAGCAATACGATCAGCTAGTTTCAGCGCTTCATCGGTATCATGTGTGACAAAAATGGTCGTCATCTTAAACTCACGATGCAATAATTTTGTCAGTTCTTGTAGTTGCTTACGAGAAATCGCATCGAGTGCTGAGAAAGGTTCATCCATGAGCAGTGTCATCGGTTCAGCAATCATCGCTCGGATAATCCCCACACGTTGTTGTTCCCCACCGGATAGTTCGCTTGGAAGGCGTTTGGCATAGTCGTCAAAAGGAAGGCCTACCTTCTCAAGCAGTTCTTTCGTTTTGGCTGCGATTTGCTCCTTCTTCCACCCTTTCATCTCAGGAATGAGCGCGATGTTTTCCGCCACCGTTAAGTTCGGGAACAACGCGATTTGTTGAAGGACATAGCCTGTCTCTAAGCGTAATTTTCGCTGGTCATGTTCTTTGATTCGTTTTTCATTTAAATAAATATTTCCATCAGTTGGTTCAATCAATTGGTTAATCATCTTTAACATCGTTGTCTTCCCTGAACCGGATGGCCCCACTAACACCATAAATTCGCCGTCGTTAATGGTGAGATTCACGTCTTTTAAAACGAGTTTCTCATCATATCGCAAGGCTATATTTTTATATTCAATCATTCTAACCCTTCTTTGTTTTTTATTTTTATATCGTTTGAAAGTATCATTACTTAATTTCTTTATACTCCACTTCCAAGCCCTTTTTCACTGCTGGACGTTTGGCAATTCTGTCTGCCCATTCGTTAAGATGTTTGTAACTTTGAGCGTCAAGGAACTCTGCAGAATTTTTATAGAGTCTGTCTTGAACGAGTTGACCATACCATGACCAGATAGCGATATCAGCAATTGTGTATTCGCCTCCTGCGATATATGGGCGTTTGGCTAACTCTTGATCAAGCAAATCTAATTGGCGTTTGGTTTCCATTGTGAAACGGTTAATCGCATACTCAATTTTTTCTGGAGCGTAATTGAAGAAATGTCCAAATCCGCCTCCTAAAAATGGAGCTGCTCCTGTTTGCCAGAAGAGCCAGTTTAAGACTTCTGTGCGTTTTGCGGTATCTTGTGGAATGAATTTTCCGAATTTTTCTGCTAAATAAAGCAAGATATTCGCTGACTCAAAGACACGAATCGGTTCATCCCCTGAATGGTCTAAGAGTGCTGGAATCTTCGAGTTCGGGTTGATGGCTACAAAGTCGCTTCCGAATTGATCTCCATCCATAATTGAAATCTTAAACAAGTCGTAGGCTGCTTGTTCAACCCCCGCTTCCAATAGCTCTTCTAACAGAATCGTTACTTTAGCTCCATTGGGTGTCCCAAGAGAATACACTTGTAAGTCTGTTTCTCCAACAGGTAACGTTTGTTCAAAACGAGCTCCTGCTGTTGGACGGTTAATTCCTGAGAACTTCCCTTGGTTGCTATCGGCTGCGCTCCAAACGCGTGGTAATTGATATTCTGACATTATCATTCCTCCTTGAGTTCTTTAGAATTATTTTAACATGACACTTCCTTAGTCTTTTAAACATCTGCTTATGAATACTTTCTCAAGCAGAAACTTAGGAGAATCCTTTTTTTGATGCTATAATGAGTCAAACAGTAAAGGGGGTCTTCATATGTCATTAGAAGATAAATTACAACAAGCAACAGGTGCTGCTAAAGAATTAGCGGGTAAAGTTACAGGCGATAAAAGCCTTGAATCAGAAGGTGCTGTTGAAAAAGGTTTAGGAAAAGCGAAAGAAGTCATTGATAACGTTAAAGAAAGCGTTGAAGGTGCAGTTGAAGGAATTAAAAACAACTTCAATAAATAAGACTGAATTCTAAAGTGAAAGAGTCCCTACTAATGTAGGGACTCTTTTATGATTCAACAGAATATTTTTTCTTAATACTCAAAAAATGGATTTTCTACATACGTATGCAATGGATACGTTGGATAAGCAGCTTCTCTTAATTTTTCGCTCGTTACAAATCCAGGAGAAGCATCTAAGATTGTTGGAATGCGGTTTACAATCGTTGCACAAGTATGTGCGACCGTGTCTGGTTTTTGAACAGAGAACACTAAGTTTGGCTCTCCAGTGATTTCCCAATCACACATATCTCCGTCGTCTTCTCGGTAAACTTTACCGATACATTCCACTTCGATTTCTACTCCTTGATGCGTATGGAGCGTTGTCACTGCAGACATTCCCGTCACTTCCCCAGCAGGAATGGTTCGACCGAGTGTTTCTGAATACACATCTTCGTCTAAAACATATGGAACACTCTTTTGACTGATGTCTTTAATCGTCCAGTTCATCTTCGAACAGATGGCTTCGGCTGCATTCCACATGTAAGATGGGAAACTTTCTGCAGTCGCAATTTCTTCATCAAAGCGTTCTTTTGTATATCCTGCTCCATGAGCTTCTGCTAAGGCTAATCCATAGTCTTCGACATTGTAGCTCACGACTCCTTTAATTTTATCGATACGGTTCACTCCTGCCATCGCAAGACAAGGCATATTAATCCAATAAATATCTTGCATTCCTGAACCAGTAATGGTGACTCCATTTTCTTTTGCCAAACGGTCTAAACGATTCGTTTCAGATGGAGAGGTATTCCAAGGATAAATGGCTTCTTCGCAAGTCGTAATCACATTCACCCCATGACGTGCTGCTGTTTCAAAGAATGGATACATCTCTGGCATATAGGATAGAATGGTCACAATAGCAATATCTGCATCACAACTATTGAACACTTCTTCTGCATTATCTGAAATCACAACTCCTGTTTTAAACCCTAATTCTGCAAAATCACCGACATCGAGTCCAACAACTTCTGGATTATTATCGATTGCACCAACAATTTCCACACCATGATCCACCATATACTTGAAAAGGACCTTGGCCATTTTACCGCAACCATATTGGATTGCACGAACTTTTGTGTTTCTCATTGTCATACCCCTTTTCCAACAGATGAAGCAAGCTTCCTCCGTTTGATTTATTTTCGTACATAGATTTGTACACTTTAATTATAGCGCTTACATTTTGGAGGGTCAATCTTCTTCTACAAATAGAAAAAGAGCCACAATTGTGACTCTTTGGTTTTATTGTTGCAGCCATATGACGATAACGATAAAGGATACCATCAAACTACTGTAAATTAAATCTAAAATGGAAATTTCCAGTTGAATTTTTTGCACTCTATTTACGGAAAATCCACGCAGTTCCATCGCCATGGCAGTATACTCGGATTGTCGCATCAGACGAATCATCATAGTCGTGAGGGCTTTTAAGTAAACTCCACTCCCAGAAATCCCTCTGATTTGCAATGCTAATTTTGACTGCTCATATTCTGTTTGAATCAGTGTCAGAAAATTGATGGCTACCAGTATGCTATAAGCAATCGCCACTGGCACTTTCAATTGCTGGATGAGACTGGCTACGAATTCATTTTTCTCAATAGAAGTTGATAGACTAATTCCTACAAGACCAAGCGCAAGAATCCGACTACTTAATTCCAAAGCTACAGCAAAAACACCACGTGATCCCGTTTGAACCAATAGATTCTCATTTGGATAAAAATAGACTGACAGAAAATACGTCAAGGTAATCATCAGTAACCCCAGTCCGAGTTTTACAACGCGTCCCCAAGGTTGTTGTCTGAACAACACTATTATCACGATGGATGCTAGCATCATCGCTCCATTCAGTTTCCATGATTTTGTAAAAAGGATAACCATAGATAGTAAAAACGAAACTCCTAATTGCACACTTGGATTAATTCTCATCTTCATTCGTCTCTACCTCCATAGTCTGATGACGAATGCACATCACCTTCTGCGCATATTGACGGACTAATCTACGGTCATGACTAGTAAATAGACAAGCTACTCCCTCTTGACATAATTGCTGCAATGCATTCATAATAGCCATCGCATTTTTCATGTCTTGTCCGTAAGTCGGTTCATCCACTAATAGTAGAACTTTCCCCTCTCCAGTCATCGTTAAAAAAGCGAGCCTGCGCTGTTGCCCTTGACTCAGAAGCCAAGGAGATAATTCCTTTGTTTGCTGTAAGGAGTATTCTTCTAAAAGCGATTCGAGGCGACTTTCTTCTTCGCCTGGAAAAGTGACTTTCAGTTCTTCTAAAACTTTCGCAGCCACAAATTGAAGGGTGGGATCTTGAAAAACAAGCCCGACTTTTTGAAATAAATCCTTCTTCTTCACCTTTACTAAAGAATGTCCTTTCAATTCAATAGTTCCCGTGTAAGGGACTTGCTTTAAGAGAGCTTTGAAAAAACTTGTTTTCCCACTCCCACTAGGTCCCACAAGAGCCATCATCTCGCCTTCATGAAGCTCAAGATGAATATGCTTAAGAAGTGGCTTGTCTTTTTCTACAAAAACCGAAACATCTTCCACTTTCAACAATGGCTTTGCATTTTCAATCTTTTTCTTACCGTTGAACGGTAATGAACATAAATTCCCACTCTCTTCTAGGAGAAGCTTATCTTTCTCCTTTAAAGGAAGTTCGATTCGTTTCAATTCTCCACTGTCTTCTAAGAGATACCACCGATTGACCCACTCCCAAAAGTCCAATCGGTGGTCGATAATACATATCGCTTTTCCTTCATTACTTAACCGTTTAATTTGCTCGATAAAGTACGGAATGCTTTCTTCATCGATATTTGCAAATGGCTCATCCATTAGATACAGAGGCGCATCTACTAAGCTGGCACAAGCAAAGGCCACTTTTTGAAGTTCTCCCCCTGAGAGACTTGCAAACTTTCGGTGTAATAAGTCTTCAACCTTGTATTTTTTTGCTTGCTCTACTACATTCTGTTCGATTGTTTCAATGGGGAAACAAAAATTTTCTAGTACGAAAATCATTTCTTCATACGGTGTCTCCATTGCAAACGACAGTCTTGCATTTTGAAAAATAGAGCGGACATACTTCGTTCTCTCCAAGTGATTTAACGTTAGAAGAGAATGTCCTAAAATTTCTAATCCTTCACATTGAACATCTGTGTCCCCATTTGGATAGACTCCATTAATCACATTCATAAGGCTGCTTTTCCCAACTCCACTTCTTCCAATGATTAATACAATTTCTCCCGAATGGATTTGCATGGACAGATTGGAGAACAGCACTCGATTTTGAACGCTTAAAGTCGCATTTTTCAATTGGAGAACCACTTCAGGATTAGCCACGAACTTTGACCACTCCTGTTTTTACCATTTGGTCGCATAGTAGTTTACTTAAGTATCCTGTAAAGATTAAGGCAGAAACTAAACGAATCACAAAAATAGCGGCTACCAACTTCCAATCTAATGCTAAATAATTGCTACGGAAGCCTGTCCAAAGGAACGTAAAAATGGTTGTAATAACAGCACCTAGCATTGTGGTTCCATAAGTAATATCGCCGTATTTCTTCGTCATGAAGGCAATTTCTACTCCTAGACCTTGGATAAAGGCACTCACCACAACGATAATACCGAACATGTTCCCAAGCAACACTTCAATTACGGCTGCAATAATTTCTGTAATAATACCAATCCCTGGTTTTCGAATAAAGTAAAGCGTGAATACGGGAGCCATAAACCAGATTCCGTAAAATGGCTCATATCCTAGCATCCCCAGTCCCATTGGTGCTAGTGTGGCAGAAAGCGCGCCTCCTGCATAAACTGCCAGTAAATAAAACACCCCAAACAATACACAAATTAAGCTAATAAATAAGTAATCCTTTAGTTCTAATTTATTTTTATTCATCAATTTCTCCCCCTGGTACATTGCATAATAATGTCACTTGAATCACAAAATGACTCACATCTTGCTCTAAAATCTTAAAAACTTGTTCCAAATAATCAAACACCTCGTGAACGTCCCCTCCTAGAAAAGTGACATAATGCCCTGTTCCAGTAATCGTTCCTTGATCAATCCCTAGATTCACCACTTTCTCGATGGTTTTCATATAATTATCAGACCCCATCAGATATACTGCGAATTTCCCAATGACAGGAAAATGAGTCGCTTGAGAACGATCTTCATTGATTCGACTCCCATCGAATGATAAAGGTGTATCCTCATCTACATCCCCAGGGCACCCTTTTGAAAGAGTGGCTTCCAGCGAGCAGTGAACTCCCGGACGATAACTACTAATAAAACAAGCTTTTAACGCATCGAAAACTTCTACACTTCCCCCACGATAGATGGTAGAAGTATGATCCGTCTTTGCCCATACATTGGACAAATCCACTTGCCTGATGGCCCCCAAAATAATGTCGATGAAATCATCTGACATCGGTGCCAAATTAAACCTCGCGCCGCTAATTGCTAAATGTGAGCCTGGAACTCCCACACGGCAATTCCCGTACGAAACATGTTGAGACATAAAAAACCCCTTCAGATCTTTTCAATCCTGAAAGGGGGGTTCACCTGTATAGATATGTACACAATGGTACTGTCGACTTTGTAAGATACTCTCTACGCAACCATGAAGTTGATCAGATAATATTGGTCTGTATATCACACTCTCAGCCTCCCTAACGAGACTCCCAAGATCTTCAATATTTAATTACATGACTCATTCTAGCATTGTCCTCATTGAAAAGCAATGCATTGAGCTTACCACTAAAGGAATCTGTCCCACAAACAACAGACAACCTATGTGTTTTAGAGAATATACTCTGCTAGTAACCGTTCGAATTCGCGAATATCAATACCACGTTTCAATTCAATCTTAATATGGCCTGCTCTGGTCCATAGTTCCACTTCTGCAGTGTAATCGAGGATTCCTGCATTTTCTGTCGACCACATATTCACTGCGCTATACGGTAAGGAATACATCTCTACTTTTGTTCCAGTTAACCCTTGAACATCTTTAACAATCAGGCGTTTGTTGGTGAATACTGCCACATCTCGTACGGTTTTGAAGGCGCGGTCAGCGACTTCCCCTGTCACAAGAATTTCTTCGATATCGCGTTGGACATCCACTTCGCGGTAGAAGACCCATTTAAGTGCTGTTGGTTCCATTTCTTTTCCTCCTATTTCTTTTACAATGAGTCGATTAAGGACCCGATAACATCCATGAATGTCTTTTTCCTACGTCCGTTGACGGTTTCGTATAAATGATAAACTTTCAAATGATTATCATTACTAAACACAAATTCGAAGCGGAATTCGCGTCCGTTTGGAGATACAGCATCGAAACACTTCTCGAATCATGTTAGTTCTCCTAGTCTTGTTTTTTTACTAACTCTGGATTGCTATAATAGCGAACAAAGAAATGAGGATTTCCGCCCGCTTCGTCCATTTTATCTTTAATGCTCACTTCTGGATGAGTGACTTCTCCTGTTTTTGTAAAATACTCCCCGATTTTACCCGTGCGATTTCGAAGCCCCCACGCTACATCATTTCCTATAATTGATGCTAAGAAGCCGTGACTCTCCACCAAGTCAAAGAATTCGGCTACGGTAAGGCTTTCTGGCACCTCGAATGTCATCTCATGATTGTATATATCATCTCCGGCACAAACCGAATTGCGATCGACAATAATTTTCATCTGGCCACTTCCTCTAATGAAATACTTATGACTTCATTATACCATATCCACATTTTATTCTCGCTTTTCTATCCAATCCGTCTGTAATTTAAACTATTCTTTACTGATTAAGAAATCTTTAAAAATGACTCTTAAAATCAATATATGTTTATAAAATAAAGAATATGTGTTAGTATATCCGTATTAACTTTTTTGGAGGAAACATATGTCAAAACAAAAGATTAACCGTTTTGTTGGATCTATTGGAGCTTTTATCGGTTTCCTTGTATTTATTGCTTATATTCCACAAATTATCGCAAACCTACAAGGAAGTAAAGGTCAACCTTTCCAGCCGCTTTTTGCTGCCGTTTCTTGTCTAATCTGGGTTATTTACGGTTGGACTAAAGAACCAAAAAAAGACTGGATACTTATTTTCCCTAATGCAGCTGGAGTCATTTTGGGCGGACTTACTTTCCTAACCTCTTTATAGTAAGAAATATGTTTTAATCGTAAACTGAATAGATTTATTTACAAAGGAATTAAGTACAATGTTTACTTAATTCCTTTTTCTATGCTCTCCATTTCTACAACAAAAAAGCACCCTGTAAATACAGAGTGCTGAGATCAAATTTAATTATAATTTTAAATTTTCGAATTTAGCTTTAATATTATTTTTGAATTCTTCGATTTTTTCTTTACGAGCCTCTTTACGTTCTGCTTTCATTTGAGCGCGAGCCTTATTATAAAGATCAGCTTGAACTTTTGCAGCAGCTTCAATTTCTTCTACTACTGATTCAACATTCCAACGTAAAATTTGTGTGTCGTATTTATTAAAATAAGCATTTAATACTTGCTCATCATCTTCTTGAACTAAAGCAACAAGAGCAGTTTCACCACTAACTAATTTTTGAGAAACTTGGTCGATTAAACCTTCTTGGACAGCTTCAACAGTATCGCCTCCGGCTAATCCGTATAGACTTCCAATTCCGTAACCAAATAATACACCTAATGGTCCCGCTAGCAGTCCGACAAACGCACCGATTAGGCCGCCTTTTAAAGCACCATCATTTGCAGAATCTTCAAAATCAAAACGATCTTTATCAGTAATATGACCGCCTTCATTTTTGATAACAGCAATTTGAGCGACTTTTGTTTTCTCAGTTTGCTTGAATGTTTTCAACTCAGCAAATGCCTGATAAGCTTCACTTTCTGTTTTGAAAATAGATACTACTAAATTTTCCATATTAATTCCTCACTTTCACTTGTGGATAGGTTAAGTATAATCTTTATCTACATAAAAAGCAAATCATTACTATTAAGTAGCGACGAGTATTAATTCGATTTAAAATAATATCGAAAAAATGATATTAACATTTTGAGGCTAGGGCTTCAACCAGCGAAGCCTGGGCTGTAAGCTACTAAAGTAGCAACATCCCCTTGCTAGGCCTTCGCCCTTCGCACCCATGGCTGTAAGTTGCTAAAGCACCAACACCCCCTGGCTAGGGCTTCGCCCGTCGCAGCCACATCCGTAAGTCACGTTGCTCCAACGGCCGTGTCAACTGACCTCAATTCTCTACACAAAAAAAGCACCCCAATAAATGGGATGCTAAAAATGTTAATTTCATTTTAGAAAAACGATTATGCTTTTCTATCAATTGTGCTTTGGTACTCTGCCCCTGTTAATCGGTCGAATAAGAAACGACGATTGAAGAGCGTCACGATAAGGATGATTAAGAAGTACAATACGAATACGAGTAAGGTTCCTGCAAATAATACGAGGAATTCTGGTGTTTCTGCTTCAAAGTTAAAGACATCCATGAGTGTGAGTAATCCTAGCGGAATCCAGTTGAAGTACGCGGTGATGAGGATACCTCTGAGCACTGCCCGAATAGCTTTGTTGTCTTTAAACTCCACTCCGAATTTGAGCAAGGCATTTCCGAGTGTTTTTCCATTAAAGAGTGGCACTAAAGCAAAATACAATGCAAGAAAGACTGAAACTGGAATCGTTGTATTTAAAAAGCTATACGGAACATAGATAATCGCTGCATCAATTAGAAGCGATAACATAACGCGGGTGCTCGATACCTGAGTAGCCTTCTCAAAAGATTTCTCATCAATCGCGTCTCTTGAAGGAAGAACCCAAACCGCAAGCTGGCCAATGAAGTACCCGAGTGCGCCACCCGTCGTATTTTGAATAATATCATCGATGTCGCATAGACGATAAGGGCCAGGATAAATGAAGTACAATCCAGATAATTGCGTTAACTCAAAGAATAAGCTAAGTAGCGCCGATAGTAGAATCGTCTTCTTAAGGCTACATTTGAAATAATAACGCATGTAAATCCCAAATGGTACAAGCATTAA
Organism: Granulicatella sp. HMSC30F09; assembly: GCF_001806915.1. Classification (NCBI taxonomy): domain Bacteria; kingdom Bacillati; phylum Bacillota; class Bacilli; order Lactobacillales; family Carnobacteriaceae; genus Granulicatella; species Granulicatella sp. HMSC30F09. Next base: position 23,958 of record NZ_KV786428.1, read on the forward strand.
CACATTGAATGCTGGGATGTAGAACGATGGATATTTCATCGAATCAATCCATGTCGAAGGATCCGTCAGTACAAATGGGCTGTCCGTAAGAAAGTCCTTAACGAACGAAAACGGAACGAGATTTAACTTGTCTGTGTACGTCGTATGAATGGTCGCAGGGTCAGGCAGTGGCAAGTTCACTAATGAGTATGCCGCCAATAAATATAAAATAAACGAATAGAAAATAACGGTGCGTAGTTTATTCACCGAACCGTACTTCCGGTAGTTCACAATCATGTACGGAATGGTAATCACAAACGCTAAAATAGGAAATAAAATCAGTGCGATTTTAATCGTGCTAATATAAGACATAAATACTCCTCGACTAGTAAAGTTAACATCCGCATTATACCAAAATACGCGCTGTTAAATAAGTAATTCGTACAAGAATGATTAAACACCCTATAAACCGCGAAGTACTCAAAAGAAATGTCTACAGCTTTAGAAACTATTACCATTTTAGAAACAGGATTATTTTAATAACAAAGCTTTTTTCCCAAAAACAAAAAGGAATTAAGCAACAATTAGTTGCTTAATTCCTTCCTAATATTCTTCATCAACACTATTTGACAAAGAGCCAAATCAATCGTCTAACTTTTGAGAGTTAGTACACTTTTTGTGCTATTTACTTTTCTTTTTACTATCATTGTTTTTAGGTTTCCATCTAAGTAAGCCAAAACTTGTCATTGCGCTGATAAGGCCGACTAATGGCATATAGGCATTGTCTGTAACTCCTGTATTTGGGAGAGTTTCTTGACTAGAACTTGGTTGAGAACCGTTAGCTTTTGGCTGTTCCTTAACATTAGTTGGAGTCGGATCTTTAGGAGTTGTTGTCTTAACCGTATTTGAAGTGTAAGTTACTCCATTGACAGTATTGATATAAGTATTTTCAAAAGTGCCAACCGCAATACGGTTCATTTGGATATAGCTTTCAGCTTGAAAGGCTGAATCAATTGAAACAGAACGCAAGAAGTCTTCATTGAACTTAATGGCAATAGCTCCCTTAACCTCATCAACTTCTGAAGTTGTGTATTGAGTCAGTTCGGTACCCGCCTTGATGACTTTTCCGTCTTTAAGAGCAAAATCAACTTTAGCAAAGACCTTATATTGACCAGTGTATTGATCTCCTGTTTGATCATAATCATCATAGAAGTTGTACTCAAAGAGTTCATTTGAGTGGTTGTCTGGAATGAGACCACCAACTAAACGATAATTGAAAATCTTTTTCAACCCAATGGTTTGACCATCCACACTGCTGTTGTCAGTAGAATCCAAAGTAAAAGTGACATCCTTCTTAGGATCTACCTTAGGCACATTATTGACAACCACATTAGACTCATAACCGTTACCAAAATCAATTTGGTAGACTTTATTTTCATATTTTCCACCAATCTTGCCCATCTCATCCTTAACCTTCATTGGGCTAATGATGGTCAAGTCAATGCCCTTAGACACATAAGTATCATAGAAGGATTGTGGATTATCTGCTAAGAATAATTGGAAGGCACCCTTTGGTTTGATACCAGCTTTTTTCAACATATCTTGAATATGAGGATCTAATTCTGAGATATCCTTAACGTTTTTGGCTGTAATCCCAGTGACTTCTCTACCATTGGCATCCTTAATTTTAACCAAATCTAGATTCGCGTCCAGTGCTTCTTCTGGATAATCATCCACATAGAAGAACCCTTTTGCGATAGTTTCAGCGGAAGACTTGTCTCCCTTGTACTGATCTAAATCCCAAGTCAAGTTATAGTAGTTCATTGATCCTGCAAGAACATTCTTATTATCAATCACAACACCATTTTCATTCTTGTTAACCTTGTGTGGTTTAATATAATTGTTGTTTGGATTATCAGGATCATTCGGTTTACCTGGTGTGGTGACACGAACAATATTAGACTTGATACCGTAAGCTTCATTAATAGTCAATGTAAAGTTATTTGTATAGGTTGCTCCATCATTAAGAACCGTCCCTACTACTGTTGGGTAAATCGTGGCCACAGACTTGGTTAAGTCAGCATTGAACTTATCCAAGGTTTCAGCTGTCGCTTTGAAAATTACCGTATGACTGGCTTCAACATAAGTGACATCAAATCCCGGACTGGCATCTTTAGTCGCCTCCATATCAAATTGGTAACCAGATGGTAGCGGATCAACTAAGACAAAGGAAGTTGTCTCATCACGACCAGCTGGTAAATCATTTGTTTTCAATTGAAATTTCACAACAGATTGCTTAGCCACTAAGGTTTTATCGATATCAATATCATCCTTATTTCTGATTTCCTTATTTACTTGGGGTTGAACCGCCAATTTAAAGTAATGGAAATGAACAGTTGGCACAGCTGGTGGCGTTGGAAGATTTTGATAAACAGGGTCAGCTGGTGGCGTTGGAACCTCTTTATAAGTTGGCTCAACTGGTTTTTTAGGCTCCGATTGCGGCGTCGGTGGCGTCGGTGGCGTTGGCTCTGGCTTATTTGGCGTCTTAGTAGGTGGCTTTGGATCAGCCTTATACGTTGGTTCAACCGGAGTTGGTTTCAACGGACTTTCTACTTCATAAGTTGGTTCTACTGGAGCTGTTGGCTCTACTGGTGGTTCTGGTTTTTCCTTGGTAACCCTAGGCACATTGACCGCACGAATCTTACCGTTTAGTGAATACCAAATGTTTGGTCTTTTAGCTTCCGTATTATCTTTTCCAGAAACAACTGGCATTTGATTTACAGGCATTACTAGAGTAGCAGAGATAGCCCCTACTGTTACGCTATTGTTTGTACCAGACATACGGATGGCGCTAGCTCCGTACCAAGAGTTAGGTGCATCAGAACTGTCCCAACCTGATCCGTCTTCGCCGCCTCGCTTATACATAGTCCAGCGGGCACCACCCTGATCTTTCCTAAAATTGAGGGTATCAGTTGCGTAAATTTTGCCCTCTTTTTCTCCAATAGAAGAACCTGAAATCTTAACGAAGGTTCCAGTATAGTCCTTAGCCATCTCAATGGAGTTATGTTCTCGGTTGAGGGAAGCAACAGATAGAAGCGCATTGTCAAAATCAATCGGATTGCCATCTTCATCATAGAAGGTGAATTCATTTTTAATAAAAATGGATGTGTCCTTTTCAGCTACACCATTATAAGCAGAGGCAAAGACACCTAGAGTTGGATCGGTAAAGATACCTAACCAAGCCTTGTCCACATTTTTGAATTTTGAGTCGGAATCAAGTGTATACTTGAAGACGACCTTAGAAATCTTTTTACCATTATAGTAAGATTTTTCAAGATTTGTATAGGTTGCTGTCACGCTTTGACCGCGTTCCAAGAGGACAGATGCAAATTTTACCTCTGTGCTATTGCCGACAGTAGTTGTCCAGCCAGCCTTATCCCCGAAATTGCCGTAAAGTTCCATGGATGAAGCCACGTCATCGGCTTGTTGAAGGTAACTAACATTAAGATTATCAGGCTGAAGAACTTTTTTAGAATATTGAGCTGTATCATGACTGAAGGCCTCATCAACTGCAGAAGCTTTCAGCATTTTTCCATTAGTTGTCAATGATAACTGGGCATTTGGCTCTGAATCATAAACTAAATTTTGAGCAGACGGCTCTGTCAAGTTACCATCTTCGTTTTTATGATTTTGAAGTTCTGCAAGAGCAGCCTTGATGGCAGCTTGTTCGTCTTTATACTCTTGCAATTTTCTTGGATAATCTGCTAAATCTTTTTGATATTTAGCAAGAGCTGACTGATACTTAAGTAACTTAGCTGCATAGTCAGCCTTAGCTTGTGCGTTGCGCTGTTTGATTGCTTCGTTCTCAGCTTTGATTTCATTATTTTTAGCGGTAATTTCAGCAAGAGCTTTCTCGTAAGCAGCTTTAGCATCTGCATTTTCCTTTTTCACACGTGCCAATTCAGCATTATAAGCATCTAATTTAGCTTGGTAGTCCGCATCATTGTCGGCATTTGCTTTTTGAATAGCCGCTAACTCTTTATCATAGGCTTCTTTTGCAGCCTCATAGGAAGCTTGAGCATCCGTATTCGCTTTTTGGACATCAGCTAAATCTTTTTGATATTGTGCTAATTTTGCATCATACTCCGCTTTGGCAGCTGCATTAGCATTGGTAATACGTTCGACCTCAGCCTTGTGTGCAGCCATATCTTTTTCATACTGATCTTATGTTGCCTTATTTTCCGCATTGATACGATCAGTCTCTTTTTGATTAGAAGCTACGTCAGCCTTGTATTGTTCAGTTACTTTCTTGATTTCTTCTGCTTGCTTTGCATAATCGTCTTTGATTTCTGTCTCTTTTTGATTAGCTTCTTCAGCCGTTTTTACTGTTCCTTTGTCAACAGTCTCATCTTTTTCAACTTTAACACCGGCATTTTTAGCATTTTCAACAGCTTGATCAACATCTGTTGTTGGTACTTTTACTGGGACTGAACCCGTTGTTTGACCAGCCTGTGCTTGACTTTCAATAGCTTCATTACTAGGATTTGCTTGAGCCTCTGGTAGATTCGTTGCGGGATTTCCCGTCGCAGTAGAAGTATCTACTCCACTCACAGTTGTTGCTTCGTCAGCAAAGACATTTTGTCCTGCTACAGAGATTGTTGCTACTACTCCTAGAACTGCACCACACAGTGATTTACAAATTTTACTTTTACGATAACCGTAAGTTTGTTTCAATTTCATACATCCTCCAAAATGATATAGATTATCAAAATATAATCATAATTTATTCCATAACATTATAATGGTTCTATTTTGATTTATCAAATACTATGCTATATAAACTAATTTTTTTTTGTAAAATAAAATCGTATAGACGATATATAAAAAATAATAATCATTAAAATCGAATTCTAAAGTACCTTTCTAGAATAGTGTTTTTGAATATGATTATAAGAAAAAATACTTCAACTATGGGATGCTTTGAATACGTCTTCGCAATAGAACGATATTAACATTTTGAGGCTAGGGCTCCCGCCCGTCGCACCCATGGCTGTAAGTTGCTAAAGCAACAACACCCATGTGAATTGACTAGCTTTACGAGGTTTCTTAAGACCTGGTTTGAACAGTCTTGTTTTTAGGACAGCTTAAAATCACTTAATAGCAACCGTCAGAAGAGTTTCTTCTGATTTCGATTTCAATAAAATAAGAATAGATGTATCTAAAATAGGGAAATTTCTTAACGCAAAACTTTCAATTCTATCCTCTTCCTTCTTATCTTAATATTGGCTGTATCTTTTCCTTACTGATATAATAAAACCTCAGGAGGGATTGTATGTCTAAACAAAAAATTAATCGCTTTGTCGGATCTATTGGAGCTTTTGTTGGTGTCCTTGTCTTTATTGCATATATTCCACAAATTATCGCTAACTTACAAGGAGCAAAAGCTCAACCATTCCAACCACTATTCGCAGCGGCTTCTTGTTTAATTTGGGTAATCTATGGTTGGACAAAAGAACCTAAAAAAGACTGGATCCTTATCATTCCCAATGCAGCTGGTGTGATATTAGGCGGTTTAACTTTTATTACTTCTTTATAAAAATGATATAAACAAAACCAGCAACTTCATAAAAAAAGTTGCTGGTTTTTTCTGCTCTATCGGTAGACAGCAGAAATGAATTATTTATACTCTGGATACCACTTCAAATCACGAACTGCTTTGGCCATATCTGTTTCCTTAGCACGCGCAAGACCTTGCTCTTGTGCTTTTTTAGCGACTGCTTCAGCTACTTTAATAGAAACATCTGCTACATACTTGAATGGTGGCAAGACAGGAGCTCCTGGTTGGCCTGGATTGACAATACCACTCAATGAATGAGCCGCTGCTCCAATCATTTCATCCGTCAAAAGACTTGCTTCAGAAGCCAACATACCTAGACCAAGACCTGGGTAAATCAAGGCATTATTTGCTTGACCAATCACATAGTCTACACCTTTATAAGAAACCGTATCAGCAGGAATTCCTGTTGCGACAAATGCTTTTCCATCTGACCATTCAATCAAATCTTTGGCACTAGCTTCTGCCAATTTGGTTGGATTTGACAAGGGGAAGATCATTGGACGTTCTGTGTTTTCGCACATAGCTTCTACTATTTCTTTAGTGAAGGTATTCGGTTGAGTTGAGGTTCCTACAAGAATGGTTGGCTTCACAGTCTTCACTACTTCAAGCAGGTCAGTCAACTTGTCTGCGTTACTAAAGTCAGCACGTTTCTTAGCAAATGGTTTTTGCTCTGGTGTCAAGTCATCCATGTCATCAAAGAGAAGACCTTGTTTATCAACCATAAAGAAACGTTTATAAGCTTCTTCTTCGGAGAGACCTTCACTCACCATTTCACGAAGAACACGAGAGGCAATTCCTGCACCCGCAGTACCACCACCATAGCAGAGATAAACTTGATCTGTTAATTTTTCACCACTAATATCCAGCGAACCAAAGATTCCACCCAAGGTAACAATTCCTGTACCTTGAATATCATCATTAAAGGTCGGAATTTGTTTCCGGTACTTTTCAAGAATATTCGCAGCATTCAAGCGACCGAAGTCTTCCCAGTGAAGGTAGAGTTTAGGAAAGAGACGTTCTGCTGTTTGAACGAATTGGTCAATGAAGTCGTAGTAACGATCTCCGCGGACCCGTTCGTGACGATTTCCTAAGTAATTAGGATTGTTACGAAGTTCTTCACGGTTAGTCCCTGCATCAATGACTAAAGGAAGGACCATCGAAGGATCGATTCCAGCAGCACCCGTATAGACCATCAATTTCCCAACAGAAATATCGACACCATTTGTTCCCCAGTCTCCAATTCCAAGGATTCCTTCTGCATCTGTTACAACAATGAGTCGAATCTCGCGACTCCCGGCAGCATTTTTCAAAGTGGCTTCAATATTTTCAGGATGATTAATATCAAGATATCCCGCATATTGTGGATCTACAAAGAGATCACTATAGCCTTCAATCGTATCTGCAATGGTTGGGTCATATACAATTGGATTGAATTCTTCTAAATGTTGAGAAAAAAGGTAATAGAAAAGAGTCCGGTTGGTATTAAAAATTTCCATTAAGAAAAGACGTTTTTCCAAATCATTGGCTTTTGTTTGCATTTGTGCATAAGTTTGCGCCGCTTGTTCTTCAATCGTTTGAATATAAGGTGGCAGTAAACCAATAAGGCCTAGTTCCTTTCGCTCCTCTAAGGTAAAGGCAGTTCCCTTATTAAGGAAAGGATTGTTTAAAATATCATGTGCAGTCATAGTACAACCTCCTTCTTACTAATATTGTACTACTGAAATGAATTGTCTACAAAACATTTTTATATAAATTACAATCGTATACGCATATGTTGTAATGAATCTACGAGAACAATTTTCTAATAAGCTCTTTTATACTTAAAATACTATTATTGATGACACTTTAAGTTGTTTTATAAATTTCTGAACTCATCAAACCCCAGGCATGTACTCTTTCCTAAAAGTTTCGAGAAAAAGAAACTAATCATACAAATTAGCAATGCTAATTAAGATAAATATCATACAATTTGGATAAAATTGACACCAATTAACACCATTAAATAGACTAGTCCCCCATCTCAAATATTGAACTGCACCCCAAAAGTTAGACACAAAAAATCTAACTTTTGGGGTGCAGTTCACCTTCCAGAACACTTGAGTTGGGATGAATATAGCTTCAAGAAAGGAAAGATGAGCTTTATTGCACAGGACTACGATACAAGAAAGATCCTAGCTATCTTAGATGGACGGACTCAAGCAACTATTCGCAATCATTTCCTTCGGTATTCTAGACAGGTAAGAAGTCGCGTGAAAGTCATTACCATAGACATGTTTAGTTCCTACTACGATATTGCTAGAAAATTTTTTCCAAATGCTAAAATCGTTCTCGATCGCTTTCATATTATCCAGCATCTCAGTCGAGCAATGAATCGCGTACGCATCCAAATTATGAATCAGTTTGATAGAAGATCGCACGAATATAAAGCACTGAAACGTTACTGGAAACTCATTCAACAGGATAACTATACGCTGAGCAGTAAACGATTTTATCGTCCAACATTTCAGTCGCATTTAACCAATAAAGAGATTCTCGAAAAACTTCTCTCTTACTCTCAAGATCTTAGAGATCACTATGAACTCTATCAACTCTTACTGTTTCATTTTCAAGAGAAGCACGCTGATTATTTCTTTGAATTAATCAAGGAAACTATTTCTTCTGTCAATCCAATCTTCCAGACCATTTTTAGGACCTTTTTGAGAGATCAGGATAAGATCATTAATGCACTTGTACTTCCCTACTCAAACGCAAAACTTGAGGCCACAAATATCCTCATCAAAGTCATTAAGCGAAATGCTTTTGGCTTCCGGAACTTTGAAAATTTTAAAACGAGAATTCTCATTGCTTTGAATATCAAAAAGGAGAGAACCAATTTGGTCCTCTCCAGGTTGTAACTTTTTATCAACCCACTACAGTTGACAAAGAGCCGATTTTCTAGGCCTTTTTAGCATATTTAAAACCACAATTAGAATCGCTTATAATTTTTCAACATCCTTCACAAAACTTCTATGAACAGTACCACAATTTTGACAAATTTCATGATAGAGGGCAATACCTCCTGAAACGAATTTAGCCTCTTCACTGACTAATCCTGCATAACCTTTCAGTTGTTTTTTTACGACAAATTGGTCAGCACCACAGTGGGTACAAATTTGTTTTTTCATGACTAGACCTCCTCATTTAAGCGGAAAATATCTTCAACGGACATGCCAAAGACACGTGCGATTTTAAGCGCCATTTCAAGCGAAGGGTTATATCGATTATTCTCCAAGTGGAGAATAGTTTCCCGTCGTACACCAATCTTATCCGCCAATTCTTGCTGGGTCATGCGGGAGTCTTCTCGGATGGCTTTTAAGTTTGTTAGAATTTTTCCCATATCTAACCCCTCTTTTCAAATATGAGGAAAAACAGGTCAAAAAACACAATCATGGATGCAGTAAAAATCAAAACCATGCCTGTTCTTAGGGTGAAGGGAAGGAAAAATGTTACTATGCTCAACACTATCAGAGATAGAACTATCAGTACCAGGGTTGTGCAGGCTGCCTTTGCCAAGTTCATATAGAAACGCTCGTCTGCTTGTTCATCAACTTTTTTTAATGCAAAATAGAGAAAGCAAAGAATGAGGACAAACAAGCCAGAACCTAGAAAAAGGTATTTCAGCCAGATAGGACTAGTAGCTGGTGTGATTATCCAGATACCTTTAGTGTAAATGGCCATAGCGGAAAATAAGGTCATACCATACAACTTCTCTGTCAGTCCAAAATACTTTTCCTCGTCTTCTTGAGATTGTGCCTTGGAAACAAGCCAGAAAATAAGTCCTTGCATGGTAATCGTGACTAGAAAAACAGTGTGTTTTACCCAGGGGGAATTACTTGGCGGAGTTAATAGCCACAGTAGTAGCATAACAGGTAACCAAGTCCAAATTAACCATTTTTTGATGTGTTTCATCTTATTCTTCTTTCCTGTCTTTAAAGTAGAAGGCAGAAAATCCAATGGCACTACCGATAATTGGTGTAAGGCTAATCAATATTTTAGCCAAAAGACTGAGGTTTGTAGCTAGAAAAACGTAGCTAATAACGAAAAGATTAGTCATTAGTGTCGAAATGATGAGCCCTATTTTTTGTGATTTAAACATGATGTATTCCTCCTTTGTTAGAAATAGTTCACATTGAACAGTAAAATTTTTAGGCTTGTGCCTAATGGCAGATTTTCTTGTAAGAAAAGATTGGTGACTGTAGCATTTGTTATAAATATCTCACATCTACGTTATAATTATATCACATTAAAAAAGAGAATACAAGTATTAAATCAAAAGATATTTTCTAATCTTTTTTCAATCAGACAAAATTCAGCCAGAAGAATAGTTTAAGCAAGAAAAAAGCCCAGAAACGTTGGTTTCAGGCTCTATAATTTCTGTAGTGGGTAAAACCACTGTAGGAATTATGGAGTCTATTTTGTTGTAGAAAAAAGCCTCATAATACCTATAATGAAAAAGTGACCAAACCCTCATTAGAAAGAATCTTATGGAACAATTAAATTTTATCACAAACATACTTGGAATTAATGACAAAAACATTATTATCTTAGTTTATCTTGATGCTGGAACGCATAAAGAAGTCATTGCTAAGCTCGATTATCCTCCCTCTAAATGTCACAACTTCAAGGACAAATGACTAAATATGCCTTTCAAAAAGAATCCAAAATCCCCTACCTCGATTGTGCTGGCTACAAGACTCTCATTCGATTGAGAAAACGCCGTTTCCGCTGTAAAGACTGTAGAAAAATAGCCATCGCAGAGACTTCCTTAGTCAAGAAGAATCACCAGATCGCAACCATAGTCAAAAAATCAATCTTTTATTGTCATTTTTTAGAATTTCATCAATCTTTTTTATGGAAAATAGAACAAAAAAAGCAACTAAAGCTATTTGGAATCAGACAGAATGAAAAGCAATTCGTTTTCACATACAACAATAGAAAAAACGGTATTAACGTTCCACTTCATATTGATTATCTTAATCATCGAATGAATACTATTCGAAGAAGACATCCGGAACTTCCTCCAGCATCTCCTCACAAATTAAGACACACTGGAGCAACTTTGGCAAGACGGGCTGGAACATCATTAAATGCTATTTCAGAAGCACTTACTCATAGTGACATCCAAATAACGAAGACTTATGTTAATACTACAGAAACAGTAAATCAAACAGCAGGAGAAATAGCCTTTAGAAGTCTCAAAAAGCAATAGGGTGAACTTGGGGTGAATTTTGGGGTGAACTTTAGTTTTTTGAACAAAAAAAGACATCCAAGAGAAAATTCTTGAATGTCTGTAAACGTTGATATAATCGTGTTGATTAACGTTTTGAGGCTAGGGCTCCGCCCGTCGCACCCATGGCTGTAAGTTGCTAAAGCAACAACACCCATGTGAATTGCGTTCGTCAGTTCTCAACAAAAAAAGCACCCTGTATATACAGAGTGCTTTGAGTTTGTAATAAATACTTGTAAAAAATTAACGTTTTGAGAACTGACTCGCTTTACGAGCTTTCTTAAGACCTGGTTTTTTACGTTCTTTCATACGTGGGTCACGTGTTAATAAGCCAGCAGCTTTTAACACTCCACGGAAGTCAGGGTCAACTGTTAATAATGCACGAGCGATTCCGTGACGGATAGCTCCTGATTGACCTGTGAATCCACCACCGTTAACGTTCACTAAAACGTCGTATGAACCTAAAGTTTCAGTTAAGTTTAAAGGTTGTTTGATTACTTCGTGTAAGTAAGCAAATGGGATATATTCTTCGATTGATTTTTTGTTAATTGTAATGTTTCCTGTCCCTGGTACTAAGATAACACGGGCAGTTGAGTTTTTACGGCGTCCAGTGCCGCGGTATTGTGCTTGAGCCAATGCTTTTTCCTCCTTAGATTAGTGATTGGATGTCTACTGCTACTGGTTGTTGTGCAGCATGTGGATGTTCAGCTCCACCGTAAACATGTAATTTAGTAAATTGACGACGACCTAATGAGTTCTTAGGTAACATGCCTTTGATTGATAATTCAACTAATTTACGAGAGTTATTAGCACGTAATTCACCAGCTGTACGAGCAGTCAATCCACCAGGGTGGTTTGAGTGGTGATAGTAAACTTTATCAGTTGCTTTTTTACCTGTTAAGGCAACTTTGTCAGCGTTGATGATGATTACGAAATCACCTGTATCAACGTTAGGTGTAAATGTTGGTTTGTTTTTTCCACGTAAAATGCTTGCTGCAACAGCTGAAAGACGTCCTAATGGCACATCAGTAGCGTCGATAACAACCCAGTTACGTTCTGTAGTGCTAGCTTTAGCCATGTATGTTGTACGCACGATTGTTTCCTCCAATTTCTTTCTTGGTATTCTTCACATTGAGTTTAACGGGGCTCAAATGTGGATCTATTATCTAGAAAATAAAATTATTTTGCTAATGCTTCTTTAGCTTTGTCTGCTAATACTGTGAATGCAGCTGCATCGTTAACTGCTAAGTCAGCTAACATTTTGCGGTTCATTTCGATACCAGCTAATTTTAAGCCGTGCATTAATTTGCTGTAGCTTAATCCGTTTAAACGAGCTGCCGCATTGATACGTGCGATCCATAATTTACGGAAGTCACGTTTCTTTTGACGACGGTCACGGTAAGCATACATATATGATTTCATGACTGCTTGTTTAGCTGTTTTAAATAATTTTGATTTCGCTCCGTAGTAACCTTTTGCTAATTTTAAAACGCGGTTACGACGACGACGAGTAACTGTTCCACCTTTAACACGTGGCATAATTAATTCCTCCTTGGTCTATCAGTCTCTTGCGACTGGCTTGAAAATGTAATAGTTTGCGTGCTGAATTAACGCATTTGACTTAATTGTTGTTTAATACGTTTGATGTCAGTAGCGTGAACCATTGTTTGTTTACGCAAGTGACGACGTTGTTTTTTAGTTTTGCCATGGAAACGGTGGCTTGTGAAGGCTTGAGAACGTTTTAATCCTCCACCACCTGTACGTTTGAAACGTTTAGCTGAACCACGGTGTGTTTTTTGTTTTGGCATGAGACTTTCCTCCTGTTACTTTTTTACTTATCATTCTTAGGTGCTAACATCAAGAACATGCTTCGTCCGTCCATTTTAGCCTTTTGTTCAACTGTTGCGATTTCAGAAACTTGTTCTGCTAAACGCTCGAGAACTTTTTGGCCAATCTCTTTATGAGTAATGGCACGACCTTTGAAGCGAATGCTTGCTTTGACTTTATCACCTTTTTCAAGGAACTTGATCGCCGCTTTTAACTTCGTATTAAAGTCGTTCTCATCAATTGTAGGGCTTAGACGCACTTCTTTGATATTGATGACTTTTTGGTTTTTGCGAGCTTCTCGTTCTTTTTTCTGCTGTTCAAAACGATATTTACCATAATCCATGATTCTGGCAACTGGCGGTTTTGCGTTTGGCGAAACTAATACTAGATCAAGTCCAGCTTGTTCTGCTAAACGTAAAGCATCATTTTTCGTTTGAACACCAATTTGTTCACCGTTATTGTCAATAACACGTAACTCACGAGCGCGAATTCCATCATTGACCATCATATCTTTTGCTATGATATTCACCTCCAAGAATATTTGAGAGAAAAAAAGCAAAAAAGCAACGGAAGTAATCGAATACTCCCGCTGCCAATGTCTTTTTAAAACTTGAACATTTCCTATCAGCCCAAGGACCCTTGTCAACTTAGGCGAGAAGCGGGATGCTTCTGCTTGTTTTCTCAACTCCAATAGTCTACCAAATAATAGAGAATCTGTCAATACATATCTCTTTACTGGCAACCTATCGATTAACTTTTAATAATATACCTTTCTAGCTTGCTTTTGTCAATATTTTTAGTCACATTGTTTTCCCTTTTTGTGACTGATATAATAAATATCAATGAAAGGAGTTTTGTTATGTCATTTAAACCACTGCAACTCTATAAAAACTATAAAGAAGCTTGCGAAAAATTTCCTGACTGCTCTATTTTTGTAGATACTAAAACATCTGCTTTTCCAGAATTAGGTACCCAAACAACGTATGAAGCCACTCATGCATCGATTGTCAAGCGCGCCCGTCAATTAGCAACTCTTGGGGTTCGACAAGGCGATAAAGTTCTCCTCTATAAGAGTTCCTCTGTAGATACGTACTGGCTTGCAGTTAGTGTATGCTATCTTGGCGCTATTCCAGTGATGACTTCATTTCATCTTTCTAGTGAAGTTATTGAGATTTTCTCTGAGCGCTTAGAAAAGCCATGGATTCTGTTTGACGACGTTACTGCTGAAAGAATTACCTCTTTACCTGAAGAGGTGAAAAAACGTGCGTTCTCAGTTAGTGATGTCCTCCAGGCCGATGAAGCGGATGTTGATTTTAATCCACTACCAGACACCGAGATTAGTTACATGACGCATACTAGTGGAACGACTGGCGTGCCCAAACTCATTGCTCATTCTGCAATTAGTATGGGGTGGCGAATTGCCTTCCAACAAAGCATCATGGAGAAAATGGACCGTGTTGATTTATTGGCTTTCCATATTTCACCCGTTCATTCCCGCTTTAATATTGGTATGTCTTCGCTCATGAATCTTGGCTATCCTTATTTCTATATTGCTGATCCAAGTGTTCAAAATGTAGAGAAGGTTTTACAGCATCACTCTCCTCTTGCGATTGAGACACATCCGAATAATTTTGTCCAGTGGGCTCACCTTGCAAAAGAGAAACCTCATTTATTTGAAAATACACGTTACTATCACTCTACTTTTGACGCAATTAATAAAGAAATAATGGCTACTTTCTTACGAACCAATAAAGAAGGCAATGGTATTTACTTACAAATCTACGGTCAAAGTGAATGTGGGCCAGCGATTGTGCGGAAACATACCCTTGAAAGTCTTCCTACTACAGATGTTCGAAATATGGGCGTTGGTTATCTTGATTTCACAAAAGCGCGAATTGCAAATGAACACGGGACTCCTCTTCCAGTAAATACTCCAGGAAATATCCATTTGTTTTCCAAAGGACGTGCTGTGACTTACTATAAAGAGGAAGACCGATTCAATGCGAATGTCTACGGCGACTGGTGGGATACTGGTGACTATGGATATATCAACGAATCGGGAGAACTCATCTTGCAAGACCGTCAAGTTGATTTAGTCGAATCTCTACCAAGTACGCTTGCCATCGAAGACTTCTTGCTCGATACTCACGATTGGATTGAAGAAATCGTCATTGTAAAAGATCCAAATGGCTATCCTCAACCAGTTGTGGCGGTGAAAGGTGATGGCGAATTCCTATGGGATGCATGGTGGAAAACACTCGTGAACCTTCCCCACTTAAACGAACCGATTATCCTACCGTTTGACGAATTCCCACGAACTGCCACGATGAAAGTCCAACGTCGTGCACTCGAACAACAACTATTTCAATAAAATAAAGAGTCGTATTTCGATATGAAATACGACTCTTTTTCTATTCAATGGTTATTTTGAATACTCCTCAAACCAGTCCGTAATAGCTTTTAGACGTTCTTGACGAAGATTTGGTAATCCTTGACGAGAGAGTCCATGACTAGACTGTGGGAAGAGAATCATTTTTGTAGGCACATTGTTTTTACGCATGGCCATATACATTTGCTCCCCTTGCTCTTGTGGGCAACGTAAGTCACTTTGTCCGTGTAAAACAAGCAATGGAGTTTTTGCGTTTTTGGCATGAGCTACTGGTGACATTTCCCATAGGCGTTTAGGATTATGAATGTCATCAAGCAATTGTTTTTCCACGAAGAATTGTCCAATATCACTTGTGCCGTAGAAGCTAATCCAGTTGCTGATAGAACGTTGTGTGACGGCTGCACGGAAGCGGTCCGTATGCGTTACAATCCAGTTTGTCATGAATCCGCCATAACTTCCTCCAGCAACATATAATTGGTCCGCATCGACTTCAGGATGTGTTTCTAAGATATAGTCTACCCCCATCATTAAGTCGTCGAAATCATGGTTCCCGTAGTCGCCAAGAATACTCTTCACGAAGTTCTGTCCGTAAGTATTACTTCCGCGTGGGTTAATCATGATGACTCCGTAGCCTTTAGCAGCAAGTGCTTGCATTTCATGGAAGAAACTTTCTCCGTAAGCCACTTGCGGTCCACCATGTACATAGAGAATTGCCGCGTGCTTATCTTTCTTTTCGACTGGTGGCATATACCATCCGTGGATATCCCAGTTGTCGTAACCTTTATACGTAAAGCGTTCAGGCGTTGTAACGATATGTTCCGCCAAGTATGCTTCATTTGGATTATAAAGGTTTGTAATTTCTCCAGTGGTTAAATCCAATTTTGCTAACGCGCTTGGAAGTGTCGTCGTTGAATAAGTGATAACCAGCTCTTTTTCTGAGATGATTTTGGCTCCTGTAATATGAACCTCTTTATCAAAAAGAACTTCATTTCTTCCATCTAAGAAGAGACGGTATAAGACGATTTTCCCTTCCACACTCGCACTTACAAGGAAGCTTTCCTCATCCATCCATTGAGGTTCAACTCCAGTAACCGATTGTTGGAAGTCAGCAACTAGCCAGTCTCCCCATTCCACATCTAATCCAGACGTTAAATTTAAAATACTTCCTTCTGAACCTGGTTGACCTTCTTTATTGAATACGATGTCTACTTGTGTAACAAAACCGTGTTCCCCTGAATTATAAGCTAAAATAACTCCTTCTTTTGAATCCAACATATAGCGGTAAGACTCATCTGTTCCAGCTTCAAGAATAGGATGAATATCCCCAGTGGCCACATCCACATAGCAAGCCTCTGCACTATCTAATGTCCAACGAATATTAGATAAATCACGGTCTACAACAAGGCTTCCTCCATCATGTAACACATCCCTGAACAATATAGAATCTTCAGTTTCAAAAAGTGTCTTCACTTCTTTAGTAGCTACTTCTACCTGTTTAATTTGGGTTGTTTCTTTATTCGGTAAGAAGCTTCCTCCATCGAATCGATACGTTGTTTTTTCAACGATGATCGGTTGAGGGAATTCTTCTTTCTTTTCTTCTTCATCAGCTTTAGTCGTTTGATAATATATAGACTGACTATCCTTTCCCCAAACATATACGGAAACACCTTTTTTCTCCTGTGTCAGAGCGATGGCTTTCCCACCTGTTACAGCTTGAATCTTCAATTGAGGAGTTTTATCTTCTCCTTCATTACTGACAAAACTAATCCACTTCCCATCCGGCGATACTTGAAGCGATGAATTGACCGTTCCATCATCTCCGTAAGGTACTTTTCCTTCGTTAGTGTACTTATAAATAGCTGTTTCATAAGTATTCTTCTTTTCATTCATCTTCGTTTCTGTAAAGAAGATGTCCCCTCCAGCCACAACCGGTTGAGCTACGTTTTTTAATTCAAATAGATCTTTTTGTTCGATTTTCTTCATATTATCACTCCTTTTGCGCGTGTACTCTTTCAGTCTACTCTTATAAAGAAAGTTTTGCAACGGCAAACAAAAAGCGCGAGACTATCTTTTCTAGTCTCACGCTTCATTTGATTGATTGGTTATGCTTCTTGTTCGTCGTCTTTTTTACGAGAAGACGCTACTAATCCAACAGAAGCTAGAATACTTAATGCTGCTGCACTAAACAATCCAAATTCATCACCAGTACCAGTATTTGGTAATTCTGGTTGAGAAGCCTGTGGATGTTGTTCAATTGGCATAACTGGTGCTGGCGTAACCGTTGCAGTGTAATTTGCTTTTACTACTGTTCCATTTACGTCTACACGTTGAATCGTTACGGTTGGAGCTACCCCTGTAAAGCCAGCTTCCGGAACAAAAGTAATCATTCCGTCTGGAGCAACAGTGAAGGTTCCAACTCCAGGAATCACTTTAGTCGTTGTTCCATCTTCAAAGGTTGCTGGAACTGAATCATCTAGAGGGACCTCTGGATCCCCTGCTTCAAACTTAGGTTTTGCAGTTTGCGTTTTGCCTTGAACATCCGTTGTCACTTCATCCTTAGAAGAAGGAGTAACAGAAGTTACAGTTGGCGTATATTTCGCAGTTACTGGAGTACCATTGGCATCTTTAGCTTGGACAGTGACACCTTCTGGTGTTCCAACAAAGTCTTTATTCGGAGTGAACGTTACTTCTCCTGTCTTTGGATTTAATTTATACGTTCCGACTTGTTTACCATCTTTCATCGCTGGTAATTCTGTCTTATCTGTTGGGTCTCCTGTTTCTGGGTCGATGAATTTCGCTGGTTGATCACCATCGATTTTCATTGGAACGTCTGGATCTCCCGCTGTAAATTGCAGTGTTTCCTTTTGTTCTTTCCCTTGTTTTCCACTCGATGTTTTATCTTCACCTCTTGGCGTTACTTCCGTTACGGTTGGTGTGTA